>BEIC01000319.1 GCA_002898875.1 bacterium HR26 | reverse complement strand
GCAGGTGTCGTTCCCGCTGGAGTACCACGCCACCGTGCTGGGCGAGTTCGCCGAGCGGCAGGCAGCCCAGCGCACGCTGCTCTCCTTCGCCCTGGCCGCGGTCGTGCTGATCTTCCTGCTCTTGCAAGCCTCCTTCGGGAGCTGGCGGCTGGCGGCGCTGATCTTTCTGACCCTGCCCTCGGCGCTGGTGGGGGGCGTGCTGGCGGTGCTGGTCTCGGATCGGACGATCTCGCTGGGGTCGCTGGTGGGGTTTCTGACCGTGCTGGGGATAGCGGGGCGGAACGGGATCATGCTGTTGAGCCACTACCAGCACTTGGAGCGGGAGGAGGGGGAGGCGTTCGGGCCGGGGCTGGTGCTGCGGGGGGCGAAGGAGCGGCTCTCCCCCATCCTGATGACGGCCTTCGCTACTGTCCTCGCTCTCGTTCCCTTCATAATTGTGGGCAATATTCCGGGCCATGAAATCGTAGTCCCGATGGCGGTGGTGATTCTGGGTGGGCTGGTGACCTCCACCTTGCTCAACCTCTTCGTGGTGCCTGCCCTCTACCTCCGCTTCGCGCCGCGCCCTCAGCCTGAGACATCGGGCGCGCAGCTCGCGCCCAGCCCGATCATCAGCCCGGCCTCGGATTAACCGGGGCCGGGCCGTTCCTGAAGGGAGAACGCTCCATGTTCGGCAAGCGCATGGTGTGGATCGTCGCAGCAGTACTCCTCGCGAGTCTGACCCTCTCGGCCTGCTCGCAGGCGACTGCCCGCCCAGCCGCAAGCGTGGAGGAGCCCTCCAAGCTCGAACCGATCGAGGGAACCGAGCTGAGCCGTGTGATCCTGACGGAGAGGGCCGCCGAGCGGCTCGGTATCGAGACCGACCAGGTCCGCGAGGTGGAGATCGAGGGCGAGCGGCGCATGGTCGTCCCGTATGCCGCGGTGCTCTACACCGAGGACGGTGAGACCTGGGTCTACACGAACCCCGAGCCTCTGGTCTTCGTCCGACAGGCCATCACCGTCGAGCGCATCGAGGGAGACCAGGCCATCCTGGCGGATGGTCCACCCGTCGGCACCCCGGTAGTGACAGCCGGCACGGCCGAGCTGTTCGGCATCGAGTTCGGGGTTGGGCATTGAGCGTGAAGAGAGGACCCCGGCAATGACACGCCTGATACGCTGGATCGTCAGCGCCAGCCTGACCTACCGATTTCTCGTGATCGCTATCGCTGCCGCGATGATGTACTTCGGCGGCGCGCAGATCCGCACCATGCCGGTGGACGTCTTCCCCGAGTTCGCCCCGCCCCGGGTGGAGATCCAGACGGCGGCCATCGCGCTGTCCGCCGCTGAGGTGGAGCAACTGGTGACTATCCCGATCGAGCAGGCGCTCGCCGGCCTGCCCGGGCTCGACGTGATGCTCTCGAAGTCGGTTCCGCAGCTCTCGTCGATCGACCTGCGCTTCGAGCGGGGAACTGACCTCCTGCTCGCGCGACAGTTGGTGCAGGAGCGCCTCGCCATCGTCGCGCCGACCCTCCCGAGCTGGGCAGGCGCGCCGGTCATCATCCACCCGCTGTCCTCGACGAGCCGGGTCATGAAGATCGGGCTCTCCTCGCAAGAGCTCTCCCTGATGGACATGTCGATGATCACGTACTGGACGATCAGGCCGCGCTTGATGGCAGTGCCCGGCGTGGCCAACGTGGCCATCTGGGGTGAGCGGCTTAAGATGCAGGTCGTGCAGATCGATCCCGCGCGCCTGCAAGAGCACGGCGTCACAGTACAGCAAGTCATGCGCACCGCCGGCGACGCGCTGGACGCCGGCGTGCTCCTCTTCGCACCTTCCGGAGCACCGATCGCCAGCGGCGGGTTCATCGACACGGCCAATCAGCGGATCACGATCAGCCATGTCCCGCCCGTCGTCACGCCGGAGCAGCTCGCGCAGGTGGTCATCACCGACGAGCTCGGGCGCCCGGTTCTGGACAGCAGCGGCCAGCCGGTTCGCCTGAGCGACGTGGCCGACGTGGTCTGGGACCACCAGCAGCTCTGGGGCGATGCCGTCATCAACGACGGCCCTGGCCTGATGCTGATCGTCGAGAAGCTGCCGTGGGCCAACACGCTGGAGGTGACGCGGGGGGTGGAGCAGGCGCTGGCCGAGCTGCAGCCGGGGCTGCCCGGCATCCAGATCGACCCCACCATCTTCCGCCCCGCCTCCTACATCGAGCTCTCGCTCGCCAACCTGAACCGCTCGCTGCTGCTGAGCCTGCTGCTGGTGGCGCTGGTGCTGGCCTTCTTCCTGTTCGAGTGGCGCTCGGCGCTGATCTCGATCGTGGCCATTCCGCTGTCGCTGGTAGCGGCGGCGCTGGTCTTGGCGGTGCGGGGGGCGACGGTGAACACGATGGTGCTGGCGGGGTTCATCATCGCGATCGGGGTGGTGGTGGACGATGCGATCATCGACATTGAGAACATCGTGCGGCGGCTGCGGGAGCAGCGGCGGGCGGGGTCGAGCAAGCCCACCCAGGCCATCATCCTCGACGCCTCCCTCGAGGTCCGCAGCGC
>BEIC01000318.1 GCA_002898875.1 bacterium HR26 | reverse complement strand
CCGACTGGGAGTACCAGGTCAACGTCAACTTCCGCTCGCCCTTCATCCTGGCGCAGCACGCGGCCCGGCACATGATCGAGCGAGGCATTCGCGGGCGGATCGTTAACATCAGCACGGTCGGCGCGCATCTCGTGCACAAGGACGCCGCCGTCTACGACGCCGCCAAGGCGGCCGTCGAGATGATGACCCGGAACATGGCCTTCGAGCTCGCCCCCTACGGTATCAGTGTCAACTGCGTGGCGCCGGGCGCGATCATGGAGCGGCCCGGCGTGGGGGAGGATCGGCAGGCCTGGGAGCGGTACGCCCGCAACAACATCCCCTTCGGCCGGGTCGGCCGGGCCGAGGATATCGCCGCAGCCGTGCTCTTCTTCTGCCTGCCGGAGACCGAGTTCACCACCGGCCAGGTGCTGGTGGTCGACGGCGCGCACACCACCTACATCAAGGAGGATTGGGACTGAACCGGGTTGTGTCGAGCGGAGGTGGAGGAGGAAGCATGCAGCAGGTGCGCAAACCGGCCGACCAGTACGGCACCAGGACCGCCCGCCCTCCGGACTTCGACCAGTTCTGGGCCGAGGTGATGGCTGCGGCGGCGGAGATCCCGCTTCGTCCATCCCTCGAACACGTCCCCATGCGCTCGACTGATCAGGTGGACGTCTACGAGATCGGCTACGACAGCCTGGACGGGCTCCGCATCGCCGGCTGGTACTGCGTGCCGAAGGAGAGCTACTTGCCGCCTCCCTATCCAGGCCTGCTGATCGTGCCGGGCTACATCTCCGAGCCGACCCTACCCAAGAGCTGGGCGAAGCTCGGCTACGCCGCCGTCGGCGTGGCCCCGCGCGGCAAGCTGCGCTCCAACCGGCACTTCAACCCTGGCTACCCTGGCCTGCTGGTACACAACATCGTCGACCGCCACACGTATGCCTACCGCGGCTTCTACGTCGACGCCTGCCGGGCGGTCGACTTCCTGCTCAACCGGCCTGAGGTGGACCACAACCGGATCGGCGTCCACGGTTCCAGCCAGGGTGGCGCGCTCACGGTCGTCACCGCCGCGCTGCGGGCCGACATCATCACCTGTGGAGCGGCCGGCGCCCCCTTCCTCTGCGGCTTCCTGGATGCGATCGAGCTGACCCATTCCTACCCGTACGAGGAGATCTCGGAATACTTGCGTCGCTGTCCGGAGCGCGAGCCACAGGTCCGCGAGACGCTGATGTACTTCGACGTGATCAACTTCGCGCCGATGGTCCGCTGCCCGATGCTCGTCTACATCGGCCTGGCCGACGATGTCTGCCCACCGGAGACCGGGTACGCGCTTTACCACGCGCTGTCCTGTCCCAAGGAGCTGCTCGCCTACCCGCGCTGCGCCCACGACGCCGGCAGCTACTGGGCCATGCCCGAGGTGAAGGCATTCCTGGCCGAACACCTCAAGCCGGCCGGCGTGCCGGGGTGATCGCGTTCACAGCCGTCAACGCTCGATCGATCCGCTGCCGGTTTGCGGGAATGGGAGAGCAGGGCGAAGCTGAGCCGCGATCCAGGGAAGGGAGCACAGCGGAGATGATGGAAAGCGTTCCTCCGGCCGACTTCGCGGCCTACTGGGCAGCAGTGGATGATGAGCTGGCGCGGTATCCGGCCGCGCCGGAGCTCGAGGAGCTGCCCCGTCACTCCACTGACTTCGGCATCGTCTACGCGCTGAAGCTGACCAGCATCGGACCGTACCGCATCTTCGGCTACTACTGCGTGCCGCGCGGCGAGGGGCCCTTCCCCGGGCTGCTCTACACGCCGCGCTACGGCAGCGTCAACCACATCCCGTCGTACGAGGACCGCGAGCGCTACGCGGTGCTCCAGATCATGCACCGGGGCCAGCGGCTGGCCGATCAGCCCTTTGCGGCCGCCTATCCTGGCCTGCTGACGCACGACATCGATGATCCCGGCCGCTACGTCTACCGCGGCATCGTGGCCGACTGCATCCGCGGGCTCGAGTTCCTGCTCTCGCGGCCAGAGGTGGATCGGGAGCGCATCGGGGTGGTCGGCGACGACCTGGCGCTGCTCGTCGCCGCGCGTCGGCCGGCGGTGACGGCGGTGCAGGCGAGCAATCTCCTGCTCTACCGGCTGGTGGAAGCGGCCGAGCGGAGTGACGAGTACCCGGTGGAGGAGATCAACGACTATCTCCGGGCCTATCCCGAGCGGCGCGAAGCGGTGGCGCGCGCGCTGGCCTATTTCGACCCGCTGCACCACGCAGCGGATATCCGCGCAACCACGCTGCTCTGCGTCGGCGATCCAGGCGCGCTCGGCGGCCCGGAGTGGCTGACGCCGCTCCGGGCGGCTCTCGGCGGGCCAGTCGAGGAGTACCGCCTGACGCACGAGGGCGGGGTCGACCGCGATTGGCTCGATGCCTGGCTGGCGCGCCGGCTGGGAGCCGAGCCGCGGCCGCTGATGTGGGAGACCAGGGGGTAAAGGGCACTAAGGGGAGGGCGTGTCGGCATGATCTTCAACACGCCTGAGCGGGTGGCGACGCTGACGCGTTGGGACGAGGGCGAGC
>BEIC01000317.1 GCA_002898875.1 bacterium HR26 | reverse complement strand
ATCTCCCGGTTCCCGAGGACGACGGCGCCTGCGATCACCTGCCAGGGCTGCGGGTTCCGTCGGTTCCCCTGCCGTCGACGGCCGGGAAAACCGTTGATCTCTCACTACTGCCCGGGACGACGGTCGTCTACTGCTATCCCCGCACCGGTCGGCCTGGTGAGCCGCTTCCGGCCGGCTGGGACGAGATCCCCGGTGCCCGTGGCTGCACGGCCCAGTCCTGCGCCTTCCGCGACCACTATCAGGAGCTGGCGGCGTTAGGTGCCCGTGTCTACGGTCTCAGCGCGCAGGACACCGAGTACCAGCGCGAGGCGGTCGAGCGGTTGCGCCTCCCCTTCGAGCTGCTGAGCGACGCCGAGCTGCGCTTCGCCCGGGCGCTCCGGCTGCCGACGTTCGTGGTAGAGGGCATGACGCTGATCAAGCGCCTGACGCTGATCATCGAGGATGGGCAGATCGTGAAGGTGTTCTACCCGGTCTTCCCCCCGCAGCGGAACCCCGAGGAGGTCATCGCCTGGCTGGCCGGACGCCGGGCATGACGAGCTCGAGTCGCCGGCTCGGCTCAGGCACAGGCTCCGGCGGGTGTCCCCTTCGCGCGGATGACGTAGCAGCAGCAGTGACCGCCGGCCAGCAGGTGGCAGGAACGCTCGATCTCGACCCCCAGCAGATCGCGATACATCTCAGCCTCCAGCCGGCATGCTGCCGGGAAGGCGGACGCGACTTCTCGGATTGGGCAGTGGTACTGGCTCACCAGGTAGGTAGAGTCGTCCAGCTTCTCCCAGACCGCCAGGTAGCCCAGCTCGTCCATACCCTGGGCCAGAATCTGCACGCGCTCGTCAAGACTCCGTGCCGTGGCCAGGCGGTGCTCCAGCTCAGCGCGCGTCCGCTCGGCGCGGCGCGCCAGAAGCATCTCGACCTTCCCTGGCCCGTCCAGCTCGAGCAGGTCTGCCAGGAGGTCGGCCACCAGCAGGTCGTACTGCTTTGGGAAGAGCTCATCAGCCCGCCGCGAGAGCCGGTAGACCCGGGCCGGGCGGCCGACCGGCCGGCGTGCCGGGGTAGCTTCGACCAGCCCCTCGCGCTCCAGCGTCGCCAGGTGCTTGCGGACCGCCATCGTCGTGATGCCGAGCTGGTCGGCGAGCTGGTCGGCAGTCAGCCCGTCGCTCTTCTTGAGGAGGTTCAGGATGGTCTGCCGCGTGCCGTTGCGCGGTAGTGAAGCCGCGACGCGAGTACCCATGGTCGCCTCCTGGCGCTATCATACCATAAAAGCCGCTTGCGGATCGGAGAATGATGGCGAGCGCATCGCCGTCCGGTTATGGAGGAGCGAGGTGGCCGAGCTGCGCACTCCCAGCGGGCAGGTCTCCGTACCCCGGCCGTCGTGGCCGAGCCGGCTGCTGGCGGCGGCCGCCTATCTCGGCGCCGGGGCGCTGCTCATTGCGATCTGGCCACTCCAGCGGCCCTTCGTGCTCCGGCACGCCCGGGTCGCCCTAGCTATTCACCTCGCACGCGCGGCGGTGGTGACCGCGTTGCTCCTGGGACTGGCCGCGGCGCGGGCTACGTTCGAACTGACTCTCGCCCTGCGGCTGGCCATCGCCGTTGCCTTTACCCTGCTCGCCGGTGTGCCCTGGGCACCTGGTCTCGACCGCTCGCTCATCCTGGTCCCGTCGCTCGTCGCGGCGGGCATGTGGGTCCTCAGCCTCGCCGGCCTGGCAATCGCACTCACAGGGCGGACTGCGGATGTGCGGGCATTCCTGAACGCCGATTGGCCCGAGCATCCGCTGAGGCCGGCTCCTCAGCGGCCGAGCGAGCCCGTGCTCCGTGAGGAGGCGCGCGCGCTCTGGGAGCAGCGCCTGGCACGGATGTGGGAAGCGGCACGGGTGGCGATGGCCGAGCGGCAGCGCCGCGCGCGGATGACCGAGCTGGAAGAGCAGATCCATGCTGTGCACGCTCGGCTGACTCACCTGCGTCACCTGCTGGGGCTCGGGGAGCTAAGCCTGGGGCAGTTCAGCCAGGCCGAGCAGACCCTTCTGCATTACCTGTCCGAGCTGGAGCGTGAGCTGGCGGCCTGGACGCAGCGTCTCCCGATCGTCCAGCCGGCGCCGCCGCCGCCGGCGGCCATGACGGCCCTCCCACGGGCCGAACTGGTGATGCTCACGGTGATCGACCTCTCGGGCACGCCGGTCTTCACCTGGGGGCACTTCCCGATGGACGAGGCGCTCACCGCTGGGATGATGTCGGCGCTGGACACGATGGCCGAAGAGATGTTCGGGGCTCCGGTGCAGAAGACGGCGCTGGCCGAGGGTGCGGTCGTCTCGGTGGTGCGGGGCGAGCGCACCAGGCTGGTCGCCTGGTTCGACGGCGATCCCTCGCCGGTGCAGCTCCGCGACCTTCAGGACTACCTCGAGGAGTTCGAGCGCGCCAACGCCACTGCCTTAGCCTCGCTCCCGGTCGACCCCGGCCGGATCGTGGCGCTGCCGGTGCCGTCGGCGCCGCGCGAGCGGGCCTGACTCACCGCGACACAGTACGGCGGTAGCCCTCGAGGACAGCAGCGAAGAATTCCTTCACCGG
>BEIC01000316.1 GCA_002898875.1 bacterium HR26 | reverse complement strand
ACGAGCGTGTAGAGCATCGTATCCGGCATCGCTGGCCCCTCGGCACGCACCACGATCGGCTGCGGGTGTAGCGTCCGCCACCAGCGCACGGACATATGGATGATCGGCACGTCGACGAACCCGACGATCCCGAGCACCGCAGCGTAGCGCGCCGCGCGCTCCGGGTCGCTGACGTAGGCCCGCAGCATGAAGTAGGCCAGGTAGATGAACCAGAGGATCAACGTGGTCGTCAACCGGGCGTCCCAGGTCCACCACGTGCCCCAGATCGGCCGACCCCAGATCGAGCCGGTCAGGAGCACGATAGTCGTGAACACGAAGCCGAGCTCGGCCGCCGAGCGGGCCAGGCGATCCCAGCGCGGGTGGCGCCGGGCAAGGTAGGCGATGCTGCTGACGAAGATGAGGAAGAACGAGAGGTAGGCGAGCCATGCCGCCGGCAGGTGGATGTAGAAGACCCGCTGTACAGCCCCTTGCACCTGATCGCTCGGCGCGTAGAGGAAGATCATCGCGACCGAGACCGCGACCAGGACAGCTGAGAGCCATCCGAGAGCACGGCTCCAGAGATCGGCCGACCGTTGCACTGTGACACCCGCCATTGCCGACGCTCCCTCTACAACCGCTGACGCGACGCTACTCCTCCACCGCATGCCCGAAGACGAGGTACGAGATCCCCAGAAACAGTACATCGAACCCCAGCAGTAGGCTGATCCAGGGCCCCACCTCAGACTGGCGATCAGTCAGGAGCAGCGTAGTGGCGCGCACCGCGCTGATCACGACCGGCAGCGCGAGCGGAAAGAGCAGTACCGGGAGCATCACCTCTCGCGCCCGCGTCGTGGCCGCCATTACCGAGAACAGCGTGCCTAGCGTGCCCAACCCCACTGTGCCCAGGCCGACGACCACCAGGACCATCGGCCGCAAAACCGGCAACGAGAAGAGCGCGGCGAAGACGGCCAGCGCCAGGGCCTCGACGATCCCGATGAACAGCAGCGCGCTCGCCAGCTTGCCGAGGAAGATCGTACCGCGATCAGCCGGGCTCAGCAGCAGCCCTTCCCAGGCCCCCTGCTGGCGATCGATCGCCGCCGCGCGTCCCATCCCGAGCAGGCCGGCGAAGATGATTGCCACCCACAGCGCTCCGGAACCGCTGGCCGCCCGATCCACGCCGGTCAGATCGAAGGCGAAATTAAAGGTGACCAGCGTCAACAGGGCAAAGACGGCCATCCCGATCACCTGCTCGCGCGCCCGCAGCTCGAGCAAGAGATCCTTCCTGACGATGGCGTAGATCTGCCGGGCGGCGGTCATGCTCGCCTCCGGAGCTGTCGCTCCAGCTCGTCGACTAGTTCCTCACCGGCCGGTCGTTCCCAGCGCAGCCGGCCACGGTCGAGGAACAGCACGCGCGACGCTACCTGGCAGCCGAACTCGACGGCGTGGGTCGTCAGCACCACGGCACCGCCGAGCCCGACTTGCTCGCCGATGATGCCAGCCAGGCGATCGCGCCCCTCGCGGTCGAGCCCGGTATCCGGCTCGTCGAGCAGAAGAACCCACGGCCGGTGCAGGATCGCGCGAGCGATCGCCAGCCGCTGCTGCAAGCCCCGCGAGAGCGCCCGGACTCGGTCCTCCGCTCGATCGCCCAGCCCCAGCAGGTCGAGAACCTGTTGAATCCGGCCTGCCGCGTCGCGTAACCCGTACAACCGGGCGTAGAAGTCCAGATTCTCCCAAACCGTCAGATCCTCGTAGAGATAGGTCTGGTGCCCGACGGCACCGATAAGCCGGCGCAACTCGCTCGCCTGGGCGGGCATCTCGAGACCATAGCAGCGTATCTGCCCGGTCGTTGGGCGCACCAGCGTCGCCAGCACGCGTAGGAGAGTCGACTTGCCTGCCCCGTTCGGCCCGAAGACGCCGACGCACTCGCCGGCTTCGACCCGCAGCGAGACGTCCTGCAGCGCTAGGCGGTTCCCGTACCGCTTGGTCAGGCCGGTGGCCTCAATAGCCGGAGTGGCGGGAACTGCTGTTCTATCGCCGGGTACTGCTTGCGTCCGGGTGATTCCCGTGCCTGCTACTGCCATCATGAGGATGTGCTCGCCGATCCTGGGAGCGGGCGTGCCTGCCGGGCCAGCTCGCGCAGGTGAGCGATCTCGTGCTCCACCTCCAGGTCGAGCTGCTGCTCCAGTGCTTCGAGCTGGCTCAAGACCACCGCCGCCTCGCGGAGGAAGACGGCCCGCGCCATCTGGTAATCAGCCTCGCTGAGCTTCCCGGTCTCGCGATCGAGCTGGAGATCGCGCAGCGCCTGGAGCAGCGCATCGCGCTGCGCCAGCAAATCGAGGAACACTGCCGGAGCGCCGCTTGCCTCCTGCCGTCGCCTGGCGGCCAGGAGCGGCTGGAGGACCAGGGCGAAGACAATGATCGCGAGAACTGCGAGAACCACGTAGCTCATGTCATGGTCACTCCGTCACTCTGCCTCCGAGAGCAGCCGCTCCTCGACCCGCCGCAACTCCTCGGTATCGAGATCGGCGGCCTGTCGCTCGGCAGCGGACGCCCGGCGCGAGAGGTAGGCATAGAGCACGGCA
>BEIC01000315.1 GCA_002898875.1 bacterium HR26 | reverse complement strand
GACCAGGCAGGCGATGGCGGGCGAGCAGCCCCGGCGCATCCGAGCGCCGCTCGACCAGGAGACGATCGACGCGCTGCGTGCCGGCGACCAGGTGCTGATTACCGGCACGCTGCTGACTGCCCGCGACGCGGCGCACCAGCGGCTGATCGCTTCACTGGAACGAGGTGAGCCGCTTCCGATCGACCTGCGCGGGCAGGTGGTCTACTACGTCGGGCCGGCCCCGCCTCGGCCGGGCATGGTGATTGGCTCGGCTGGGCCGACCACCAGCGGGCGAATGGATCCCTATACACCCGCTCTCCTGGCGGCTGGCCTGCGCGGCATGATCGGTAAAGGCTACCGGAGCCTGGCCGTGCGCCAGGCGATCGTCGAGCACGGCGCGGTCTACTTCGGCGCGGTCGGCGGCTCGGGCGCGCTGCTCGCCCGGCGCATCACCGCTGCCGAGGTCGTCGCCTACGAGGACCTCGGGCCGGAAGCCATCTACCGGCTCACGGTGGTCGACTTCCCAGTTATCGTGGTCAACGACCGCTATGGCGGCGATCTCTACGAGAGCGCTCCTCTGGCCTACGCCCAGCCGGATGACCGGCCCTGAGGCAGCCTTGCCGACGGGAGAGCGCGGTGTGCGGCGGTAGGAGCTGCCAGACGCCGGGCGCCTACTTCAGTACGCCCGGCCCGGCATCGCTGAGCAGCTCGACCAGGAGCGCCTTGTGCAGGTGCAGCCGGTTCTCCGCCTGGTCGAAGATCACCGAGCGCGGGCCATCGGCCACCTCGGCGGTCGCCTCCTGCCCCCGGTACATCGGCAGGCAGTGCATGAAGATCGCATCCGGGCCGGCGGCTTCCATGATCTCCTCGGTCACCTGGTATGCCCGGAGCGCCTCCAGCGCCTCCTGGCTGAGCGTCTGCCCCATGCTCACCCAGACGTCGGTATAGACGACATCCACACCCCGGACGGCCTGCCGGGGATCGTGGAGCACGGCGATCGTCGCACCCGTCTGCTGCCCGATCGCTTGAGCGCGGGCGATGATCCCCGGATCAGGCTGGCAGTGCGGCGGGCACGCGATACGGACGTTGAGCCCGACCAGCGCGCCGGAGAGGGCCAGCGAGTGCGCCATGTTGTTCGCACAGCCGAGGTAGGCCAACGTCCGGCCGGCCCAGCCACCCAGGTGCTCCTTAATGGTGAGCATGTCGGCCAGACCCTGGGTGGGGTGAGCGAGGTCAGACAGCCCGTTGATGACGGGCACAGTGGCATGCGCTGCGAGCTCTTCGACGTCCTGGTGCTTGTAGACCCGAGCCATGATCGCGTTCACGTAGCGCGACAGCACCCGGGCCGTGTCGGCGATAGTCTCGCCGCGGCCGAGCTGCAGATCGTTGGTCGAGAGATAGAGCGCGTGGCCGCCGAGCTGGGCCATGCCGGCCTCGAAGGCGACGCGCGTCCGGGTCGAGGGCTTCTGGAAGATCATAGCCAGCGTCTTGCCGGGCAAGAGATGATGCTGAGACTTACCGGCACGGTGGTCAGCTTTGAGCTGGGCAGCGAAGTCGATCAGCGCAGCGGCCTGCGCCGGGGTCAGATCATCGTCGATCAGGAGATGGAAGGTCTTGGTGATCGTCGGGACAGCCATGGGAACCTCCTCCAGGCACACTCAGTCCAGCCGCACGCCGGTGCGAGAGAGACGCTGGACCTGCGCCTGAGCCGGAGTCCCATTCGGTCTGCCCCTTCCAGTGACCGAGATGACCAATACAACCAGCTTCTCGCTGGCAGGGTTATCATCGCACGGCATGCTCGCGGTGTCAAGCCCCAGCCTGCAGGCTCACCCAGGCTGCGCGGGTAGCGGCGATGCGGATCGATCGGAAGAGAAAGTGTCCCGGGCGCTGGCTTACGGCTAGGGGGAGGCTCCGGAGCCCTCCGACCTCCACCCACTGTCAGCGGGTGGCACTCTTTCCAGGCCAACGGCCTGCCGGTTCTGAGCTACCCCAGCCACCAGCGCCCGGGACAACATCATTCTACCTCAATCGCCAGGCACATGCAGAACGACGTGGCCGGCAGACGGTGAGTGGCACCTTCAGACAGTTCGTCCTGGCGGTAGCGGGAGACGCGGCAGCCTTTTCGCCGCGTAATCAGCGTTTCGCACGTCTACCCAGGGTATAATGGGTCTCGAACGAAGGTGAGAAGATCTCATGACGTTCGGCCTCGAAGATTTTCAGGATCTGATTCGGCTCCTCGGCGAGCACCCCGAGTGGCGTGCTGAGCTGCGCCGCCACGTGCTCACCGAGGAACTGCTCCAGCTACCGGATCTTGTTCGGCAACTCGCCGATGCGCAGGTTCGTACCGAGCACCGACTCGAAAGGCTCACCGCCCGCGTCGACGAGTTGGTCGACGCCCAGGTGCGCACGGAACAGCGCCTAGAACAGCTCACCGCTCGGGTCGACGAGCTCGCTCAAGCCCAGGTGCGCACCGAGCAGCGGCTGGAGCAGCTTACCGCCCGTGTCGATGACCTCACCGTGCGCATGGAGCAGCTTACCGCGCGGGTCGATGACCTGGCCCAGCGGATGGGGGAGCTCACCGCTCGCGTCGACGGGCTGGCTCA
>BEIC01000314.1 GCA_002898875.1 bacterium HR26 | reverse complement strand
CGGTTGCCGAAGACCGCAGCGCCGGAGGCGATGAACAGCGTGGTCAACGCGAGGAGATCGCTGGCGCGCTCGGCGATCACTGTGCCAAAGGTGCTGCTGAACCGAATCCCCGACTGCCGCTTGAGCAGATAGGTCCGGTAGACTTCCCCGAGCTTGGCCGGCAGCAGGCAGTTAACTAGCCAGCCGAGCAGGTAGATTCGCAGCAACCCCAGCAGACCGGGGAGCCTGGCCGGCACATCCGGTGTCGAGTCGGCTTTCTCGAGAATCACGCGCCAGCGCCAGGCCCGTAAGGGCATCGAGCCGTAGTACGCAGCCAGGGCTCCTGCGAGAAATACCGGCTGGGCGCGGAGAATCTGGGCGAACACGGTGTCCAGGTCGAGATCGAGTCGCCAGATGCCGAAGGCGGCGATGGCGACAGCGAGCGCCAGCGATCCCAGAGCCCGAAGCCACGTCTTGCGGGCGACCAGTCGTAACTGGCTCGACTCGTCGACGTGTTCAGGATCGGATCGTGATAGGCCTGTGGCCCGCTCGGCGTCTATCATGAGGGGTGACCTCTCTGCCCTTCACCCCTTGCCGCTCGGGAGTCTGTACCTGCTCCCGGCCGACCTACCTCAGCCACGACCGCCAGGCCCCACACAGCGGCGAGCTGGACCGAGAGGTTGAGCACGTGCAGGTTCTCGACTACATTATGGACCATCACCGCGGTGGTGGCTGCGAGTGCCCCGAGTCCCAGTGCCCGGTCGAGCGCTGACCGGCCTTGGCGTGTGGCTCGGAGCGCCGCGGCCAGAGCGAGCAGCAAGACCAGCAGGTACGCGGCGAGCCCGAGCAACCCTGTCTCGGCTGCTGCGTGGATGTAGTAGTTGTGGGCGTGGCCTTGCGAGATCCGAAAGGCCGGGTGTGGGGAGAACTCCGGGAATCGGATGTTGAAGTTCCCCACACCGATACCGATCCAGGGGGAATCTCGCACCATCGCGAGGCCTGCCTGCCAGTGAGTCATCCGTTCGATTGCCGCGAAGGTCTCGTCGGTGAGCTGGACATCGCGCACGTCGAAGAGGCGTATCTGAGCCGTAAGCTGGATGGCTCGCTCGCGGACGGCGTCCGGCAGCAGCGTTTCGCCACCGGCCAGGAGGAAGAGACTGCCGACCAGCGCCAGTCCGAGACCGGCGATCTGCACACGGCGCGAGGCGGTCAGCAGCAGCACGACCAGTGCGGCCGCAGCCCCGAGCCACGCCCCACGTGAGAAGCTGAGACCAATGCCGAGAAAGCTGCTCGCGCAGGCGAGCGAGAGCCAGGCGAAAAAGCTAAGCTTGACCAGGAAGTCTCGCCGGAGCTCGCGGCTGGCAGCGAAGCCTTCGCGCCGCGCAACGCGCCAGGCTGCTCCGGCGATCCAGGTCTCGTGCAGTGCCCAGACGGCCAGCGGGAGGAGCCAGAGGCCGGTCATCTCGAGGTAGCCAGCGTACGGGTTAGGTTTGCCGAACGTCCCGTATGCCCGGAACAGGCCGCCGCCGACGGCAAAACTCTCCGGCGCTCGTCCGAGAACCGCTTGTACGGTGCCGAGTGCCGCCTCCCCGATGGCACCGGCGGCTACGATCACACTGAGCCACGCGATCGCCGCACGTCCGCGCACAAAGTGGATCACCGTGAGCAGCGCCAGGAGCATCACTGTCCACCGGTAGATCTCAGCGAAACCGGGGAGCAGCTCGCGAGCCGCGTGGAGCGAAATCACCTGCGTCAGGATGTACAGCACGATCGCTACTGCCAGGGCCGGCAGGCGCAGCGACTGACGCCTGGCAAGCAGAACGAGCGGAAGGATGATCGCCGTCGCCCCGACCGCCGTCTTGGTAGCGGTCAGCGTCTGTACTCCGAGGGGTACGGCCCCGACATCCTGAACCGGCACCGAGGCGATCAGCAGAATCGGTGCCAGCGCCGGGACGACCAGCAGCAACGTGCCGAGCAGCGCACCCGGCACCACCAGCACGTTCAGCGGGGCCGGCAGCCGGAGGATCGCGAGCGCCAGAACGACGGAGACGAGGATACCGGCGATCGATGCCAGTCGCGGGGCTGTGCGTTGCAGGGATACGCTACTCACCGGCTGCAGGCGCATGGTCCAGCGTCTCAGCGAAGTAGGCGATCGTGAGCCGCAAACCGTCGAGCAGGCTCACGGCAGGCTCCCAGCCGAGGAGCCGGCGGGCCTTGGCGATATCGGGGCAGCGCCGAACCGGATCGTCCGGCCTCGGTGGCGCGAAGGTAATGGTCGAGGGCGAGCCAGTCAGTTCCAGGATGAGCCGGGCGAGCTCGAGTATGCTGCGCTCGTCGGGGTTCCCGAGATTAATGACTTCCCCGGCCAGCCCGTCGCGCTCCATCGCGAGCCGGAGGCCTCGGACCATATCGCTCACGTAGCACAGCGAGCGGGTCTGTCTGCCGTCGCCGTAGATTACCAGTGGCTCACCGCGGAGTGCCCGCAGCACGAAGTTCGGTACGACACGGCCGTCGGCAGGATCGGTTCGCGGGCCGTAGGTATTGAAGATCCGGACGATGCGAGCGTCCAGCCCGTATTTGCGCACGAACTCCATCGTCAGCGACTC
>BEIC01000313.1 GCA_002898875.1 bacterium HR26 | reverse complement strand
GGAGGCGCTGCTGGAGGCTCTGGAACCAGGCGGGTTGCTGGTCCTCGACGACCTCACACCGGAGGACCAGTGGACACCAGAGCAGCGGCAGCGCTGGAGCCCCGACCCGGTCCGGTCGTTCTGGCTGAACGACCGGCGCCTCGCGGCGACCGAGATCCTGGTGACGCCGACGAGCGCGGTCATCCTGGCCGTCCGCTTGCCCGTCACTCCATGACTCGCCACCGTCAGGCAGCGGTGCGGTGAGCGCGCTCGCTGCGCCTGCTCATCGATTCCGCGCTCCGTCGCCCGGTCGCGGTCGAAGGCACGTATAATGCTTGTATCGCTCAGCACGCAGCGCGTGCGCCAGTGCCGCAAGGCTCACATTGGACCATGTGGTGTCGCTGCCAGGCTACCTGACCACGCTCGTCGGGCGCCAGCAAGAGATCGCTGAGGTCGTCGACCTGCTCCAGCGCCCGGACACGAGGCTGCTGACGCTGACCGGGCCAGGCGGCGTCGGTAAGACGCGCCTGGCGGTCGCGGTCGCCGAACGGCTACGCCACTCGCTGGAGCGTGAGGTCGTCTTCGTCGGGCTGTCGTCCCTGCGCGACTCCACACTGGTGCTGACTGCCGTCGCCGAGGCGATGGGCGTGCAAGACCTCGGCTCCATTCCCCTACCAGAGCGGTTAGTCCTGACGCTCCAGGATCGCCAGCTCCTGCTCCTCCTCGACAACTTCGAGCACCTCGTCTCAGCCGCGCAAGACATCGGCGATCTCCTGCTTGCCTGCCCACAGCTCCGGATCCTGGTAACCAGCCGGCTGCCGCTGCGCCTCAGCGGCGAGCGCATCTACCCCGTCGCGCCTCTAGTGCTGCCGGCCGACCTCGACGCTCCAACAGAGGAGGTCATGGCGTCGCCGGCCGTCCAGCTCTTCCTCGAACGCGCCCGTGCCAGCGACCCGGCGATACTGCTCACCCCGGGTTTCGCGCCGCTCGCAGCGCGGATCTGCGCTCGCCTGGATGGGCTGCCGCTGGCGCTCGAGCTGGCCGCGGCGCGCACCAGGCTGCTCCCGCTACCGGCACTCCTGGCCCGCCTGGAGCGGAGCCTCAACCTGCTCACCGGCGGCGCCCGCGACCTCCCGGATCGGCAACGCACCCTCCGCCAGACCATCGCCTGGAGCCATGACCTGCTCGACGAGCGCGAGCGAATCCTCTTCCGGCGACTGGCTCCCTTTGCCGGCGGCTTTACGATCGAGGCGATCGAGGCGGTGTGCGACTTCGACGGGCGGCTCGGCTCCGACGTGCTGGACGCGCTCACGAGCCTGCTCGACCTCAACCTAGTGCACCGCGTTCCGCGAACCGAGCAGAGGCCGCGTTTCCGGCTCCTGGAGACGATTCGGGAGTTCGCCCTCGAGCAGCTCATCGAGAGCGGTGAGGAGCCACTCGCCCGGCACCGGCACGCGGCGTACTTCCTCGCGCTGGCCGAGCAGGGAGAGTGCGCGCTGCACAGTATCGAGGATACCAGTTGGCTGGATGAGTTAGAGGCAGAGCGCGACAACTACCGGGCTGTGTTCGTCTGGGCCCAGGCGGCCGCTCGCGGTAACCAGGCTGAAGCCGCTCTACTTTCGTTACGGCTGTCCCTTGCGCTCTGGTGGTTCTGGGTCTACCGCGGGCACCGAGCAGAGGGGTACGCTCGCCTCACCGAGTCGCTGAAGCAGGCGCGCGCTCTCGGGATACTCGACGACCGCTCACACGCCGTCGCGCTCCTCGATCTCGGCATGCTGGACTACGAGCAGGGCGACTACGACGCAGCCGAAGCACGACTGGCAGAGAGCGCCCGGCTGGCCGGTGAGCACGGCGACAGGCTCACGTTCTGCCTCGCGCTGCAGTACCACGGGCTTTCGGCACTCCACCGCGGCCACTATGCCGACGCGCGGCCACTGCTCCAGGAGAGCGTCGCCGTCGCTCGCGCCCTGGGACAACCGTGGTACGTTGCGGTGACGATCTTTGCGCTGGCGGAAGGGACCTGGCCAGTCGATCCGCAGGCCGCCAGCGCGCTCTACCGAGAGAGCGCAGAGCTCTTCCGGTCTGTCGGGGCCTCCTGGGGGCTCTCGCTGCCACTCACGAGCCTGGGGCGGCAGGCTCTGGACGAGGGACGGTACGAGGACGCGCGCGCGCTCTGTGAAGAGGGGCTGGCGCTCCGCCGCGCCGTCGGCCACCAGTGGTGGATCGCTATGTCGCTCTGTAGCCTGGGCGAGGTCGCCCGGTGCGAGGGAAACCATGCGCTCGCCGAAGTGTACTTTTCGGAGGCGCTGGCAATCTACCGTACCCTAGGCCGTACGCACAACCTGGCCTGGTCGCTGCGCGGTCTCGGCTATGCTGCGCTCGCCAGGGGCGATCTCTTCCATGCCCATGAGTTGCTGTGCGAGGGCCTGGTGCTGGAACGAGAGCTGGGCGCGACGCCCTCGCTGGCGGCTTGCCTCAGCGGTCTGGCGGGCCTCGCTGGAATAGGCGGTGACCCCCTGCGGGCGGCGCGACTCTTCGGCGCCGCCGAGGCGCTGCTCGAGCGCGTCGGCGCCAAGCTAGAACCGGCGGATCGGCTCGATCAGGCCCGGCTTATCGCCCAGGTC
>BEIC01000312.1 GCA_002898875.1 bacterium HR26 | reverse complement strand
GTCCCCACACTGCGCTCCCTCGACGTGACCGCTAGACTGGCCAGCAGTATAGGAGCGTTCGACTGGGATCGAATTAATTGCCAGCGTTGCGGCGAAGGTGAGCGTGTACGAGCCTGTGAGGCATCAGGTGCGACGAGTCACAGCGCCGCGCCACGAGGCGCCCCGCGACGAGCGATTGGCCTAAAGGGTAAAGCCCGCTGCTCCGAGCACTATGTACCGCGCTCGTCCACTGTGCGTTGAGATAGGGGAACAGAGGTCAGGCTGGGCTGGCCGTGTGCTGAGACTGCTGGCGTAGCTCGCGCTGCAAGCGCCGCAGCAGCTCGTCGAGCGGTAGGGGCTCTTGCCGGGGGAGCTGCCACAGGAGGTCGAGCTGGGGAAGTGCATCCCAGCGGTCGAACTCGAGGATGGCGAGCTCGACGCCGACGATCCGGCCGGTCTCTTCGTCGTGCTCATCGACCTCGAGCAGGAGGTTATCCGTGACGTCACCGAACGGCTCCGGCACGAACGCTCGACCGGCGAGATCGTCATTCCACAGCACGAATCGATCGATCTCGGGTGTCCACTCTATCGTTGCTCTGACCGTTTCCATACGACCTCGCCTCCGCGCCGAGTATAGCGCCGCCGGGGAATGTCGCAATTCGTTGCCAGGCAGGCATTGCTCGGCCCATCCAGCCAAGTATCGCGGGATTTTGCGGCGTACCGCGAGGAGCGAGTGTGTTGCCTTGCCGGAGACAGGCAGAGTGCGGGGCAGGTCGGCCGACCTGCCCCGCACTCACTCTTGCTCGCCGGCGTGCCTACGCGCCGGGCTTGAGCATGATCGTCGGCTTGCGCGGCTTGCGTACCGCCTCGACCGAGAGCCGGCCGGCCGCCCGGCGTGCCGCCTCGCGGAAGGCCTCCGCCGTCAGCGACCCGGGCGCGCTGACTACGATCGGCAGCCCGGCGTCGCCGCCCTCGCGCACGGCGGGGTCGATCGGGATCTGGCCCAGCAGCGGCACGTCGTAGCGCTCGGCCGTGCGCTGGCCCCCGCCGAAGCCGAAGATCTCCGAGCGGCCGCCGCAGTGCGGGCAGATGAAGTAGCTCATGTTCTCGATGATCCCGAGCACGGGCGTCTTGACCTCGCGGAACATCTGCAGACCCTTGACAGCGTCAGCCAGTGCCACGTCCTGCGGCGTGGTCACGATGATGGCTCCGGAGAGCGGGATGCGCTGTACCAGCGTGAGCTGGACGTCTCCGGTGCCCGGCGGCAGGTCGATGACCAGATAGTCCAGCTCGCCCCAGTCCACGTCGTTCAGGAACTGCGTGACAAGCTGCGAGACCAGCGGGCCGCGCCAGATCAGCGCCCGCTCGGGGTCGAGGATGAACCCGACGGACATGATGCGCACGCCGTAGGACTCGAGCGGCACGATCTTCTCGTTCTGGAGGTATGGCCGCCCGCGGTTGCCCATCATCGTCGGGATGCTGGGGCCGTAGACGTCGGCGTCGAGCAGCCCGACGGCTGCCCCATCCTGCGCCAGCGCCACCGCCAGGTTGACCGCGACCGTCGACTTGCCCACGCCCCCTTTGCCGCTCGCGACGGCGATCGTGTTCTTGACGCCCGGCAGCGGCGTGCGGCTGGTCATCCCGGTGCCGGCAGCTCGTACTCGGGAACTGAAGGCGATCTTGACCTCGCGTACCCCCGGTACCGACTTGACGGCCTGCTCGACATCAGTCTGGATTCTCGCCCGCAGCGGGCAGGCCGGCGTCGTCAGCTCGACCTGGACGTGGACAGTACCGTCCTCGATCTGCACGTCCTTGATCATGCCCAGATCGACCAGGCTGCGGCCGATCTCCGGATCCTTCACCGGGCGCAGAGCTTCGATGACCTGCTCGCGACTCACCCCAGCCATGTCCGCCTCTTCTCTCACCTGGCTCGAGCGGCGTGCGCTCGACTTTCTCAACCTACCGTTATCATAACACGTCCGAGTGGGCGATGCACCTGCCGCGGGTACGACTGACGTCCCGTGTTGCCGACCGCCAGCCCGCGCGTTAGCTGTTCCGGCGAGCCAGCGGGCTCGGCCGGCGGTAGACATCTACCAGGCCGCAGTTCAGCGCGAAGAGCAGGAGCGCAGCGATCGCGAGCGGGCCGGCCACGGATGCCAGCCATCCGGCCGACGCGCTTCCCGGAAAGAGCCCCCAGGCCAGCCGGCCGACCACGAAGCCGTTTCCGAGGATCAGGAGCGCCCAGCTCGCCCATGGCCAGCGGAGCCGCTGCCCGCCGAAGCCTGGCAACAGGTGCGACCCGACGGCCAGGATCAGCAGCGTCACGTAGCCGGCGCCCAGCAGGTGCCATTCGACGTCGAGCGAGCGCGGGACGAGGCTCGCGTCAGGCGGGGCCAGGTTCCGGCTCAGCAGCGCGAGCCCCGCGAGCGCCAGCCAACCGTGCGCTGAGGTGACCAGGAGGTTCAGCGGGTCGAGCCAGGCGCTTCGCCGCTCCCGCGGCAGCGCGCGGCGCCGGGTGAAGACCTGGAGGGCCAGGATGCCTGCGAGCACCCCGCATGCGAGCAGCACCTCTCCGGCGACCCGCAGCCCGCTCGTCCGGGCGAGCAGCCCGGCCACTCGCAGCGCGGTGCCCGAGGC
>BEIC01000311.1 GCA_002898875.1 bacterium HR26 | reverse complement strand
GACATCGCCACGCCGCTCAGCGTGGTGGCGGTGGGCGCGTTCGTGGCGCTGGCCCCGCCGGTGTGCCTGACACTGGTCCCCTTGCTGCTGGATATCGGCTCCATCGTCCAGCCGGAGATCGCCCTTCTAAGCCTGGCGGCTCTCCCGGCCAGCCTCGGCATCGCCGTGCTCAGTCGCCGCTTCTTCGGTATCACCCGGATCCTCCGCCGCGGTCTCCTCGCGCTCCTGGTCTGGATGGCCTTGATTGGCTCGTACACTGCCGGGTTCGCGGCCCTCGCTCGCTGGCCATCCTGGCAGCATGGACCAGTTCCTTTCGACCTGGCGGCTCCAGCTGTGACTATAGCGCTGGTCGCCGCGACGTTCTGGCCGCTGCAGCACCGGCTGCGGCGGGCGCTGGAGCACTGGCTGTTCCGCGACGTCTACGACTACCGCGCGACGCTTCGCGAGCTGAGCGCCGAGCTCGTCCAATTCGGCGAACTCTCCGCGGTTGCGAGGCATGCCCTCGATCGCCTGGGCCGGACGCTCGATCTTTCCTGGGCAACGATCGAGCTCGACGACAGACCCGAGCCGCTGCGTTTCTCCTGGGGAAGTGACACGGTCATCACGGTCCCCGGCAACGGCGGAGGGGCGGCCGCGGTATCCCCTCCCGTGGGCTATCGAGTGCCCCTGATCGCCGACGGAGAGACGATCGGGCGGTTGGAGGTGGGCACGAAGCGGCACGACATCGATCTCCTGCCGGAGGACCGCGAGCTGATCGCTACGGTGGCTCCCCACCTGGCGACAGCCCTGCGCAACGCGCTCCTGATCCGGCAGCTCGAGGTACAGGTCGAAGCCCTCGCGGATCGGGAACGGGCGCTGGCTACGCTGAACGATCGCCTGCTGAGCGTCCAGGAGGAGGAACGGCGACGGCTCGCGCTCGATCTGCACGACGATCCGCTCCAGCGGGCCATCCAGCTCTCGCGCGAGCTCGGTGCGTGGGTGGATTGCCCCCAAGCCGAGCGCTGGCAGGAGATCGTCGAGGACATCATCGCGTCGCTCCGGGCCGTCTGCGACGGCCTCCACCCGCCGGTCCTGGACGACTTCGGGCTTCCCGCAGGGCTCGAGTGGCTGGCCGCGCGACTGCGTGCCGAGACTGACCTGGATGTCCGCATGACCGTCCAGACGGCCGATAGCGGCCCGTTCGGCCGCCTGGAGCCGGAGCTGGAGCTCGCGCTCTATCGGGTCGCTCAGGAGGCGCTCAACAACTGTCTCAAGCACGCGCAGGCGCGATCGATCACCGTCACGCTGCGGCGAGAGCCGGCTCGGGTACTGCTCCAGGTGGCGGACGACGGTGTGGGGCCGGCTGCGAACGGTGTTACCAGTGAATCGCAGGTCGGGCTCGGCCTGCTCGGGATGCGGGAGCGGCTGCAGCGGTGGCAGGGCAGGGTCACGCTGGAGGGCGGGCAACCGCGCGGGGCCGTGCTCACGGCCGAGGTTCGACTCGAGGAGGGCCACGGTGGCGAGACCGGCAGGTAAGACGATCCGGGTGGTCATCGTCGACGATCACCCGATGCTGCGGGAGGGGACACGGGTGTGCCTGGAGCGCGAGCCGGACATCGCCGTCGTCGGCGTTACCGGAATGGGGCGCGAGGCGATCCACCTGGTCGCCGAGCACCGCCCGGATGTCCTGCTCCTCGACCTGCGCCTGCCGGATATCAGCGGCGTCGAGGTGGCACGGCAGGTGCGGGCAGCCTACCCTGATAGTGCGATTGTCATCCTTACCGGCTATGGGGACGCCGGCTATCTCCGGGCGTTGCGGCCGCTCGGTATTCGAGGCTATCTGGCGAAAACGGCGACCGATGCTGAGATCATCGACGCTGTGAGGCGGGCAGCGGCCGGCTACGCGACGGTCGCGTCGCTCTCCGAAGGTGAGCTTCTCATCGAGCCGCTGACGCCGCGCGAGCGCGAGATTCTCCGCCGGCTGGTCGCCGGCCAGCGAAATGCCGAGATCGCCGCCGCGCTCCTCATCTCGGCCAAGACGGTCGAGTATCACGTGAGCAACATCTTCACGAAGCTCGGCGCCCGCTCACGGGCCGAGGCGATCCGCATCGCACACGAGCAGGGCATCGTGCTGCTCGAGGATACCGGCCGAAACCAGGAGTGACCTGCCGGGCGGAACCCAGGGTTTTCCCTAGGGTGCCGCGCGTCGCCCTGGTGTAGGCTGATTGCAGCGCGCTACAGTCCTCCCAGTCGGGGGGACGCTCCCGAACGCTCCTCCTCTTCCCCACCTTCCGCCCGGGTATGCCCCTGCCCGGGCGGTTCCGTCCTCTGGTACCCGGCTCACCATCCATCCAGGGCACTGCTCATGGTAGAACCAAGCACACGGACAAGGCTGTGCACCGATTCGACTCCAGGTCGCCAGCGCGACCGTTCGTACGTACACTATGACGTGGTGATGACGCGAGGAGCAGTGCATGGAACCGGTCGCCATCCGCCAGCGGATCGAAGCGCGCGAGGAGCAGTGGCTGCACCCGGCCGCGACCCGCAGCCGCGATGCCCGTCGCCCCCGCCCTGAGCCACCCTGCAGCGTGCGCACGGAGTTCCAACGCGACCGTGACCGGATCATCCACTCCAAGGCATT
>BEIC01000310.1 GCA_002898875.1 bacterium HR26 | reverse complement strand
GGCACGCTGATCGGCATCGTCACCGTTGTCCTCTTCCGCCGATTCGAGGAGCGGCTCAGCGTGGCGAAGGAGTCCGGGCAGCGAGCGATCGGCCAGGCCAGCGACGACGATTGAGCTGGCATGCGAGTTATTCCTGCCTGCGCTGGCTTAGCTCGCCACGAGGTCTAATCCCCACCTGGAGTGTTGAGCTCCGGTGCTGCAACGGGTGGCTGATGCTGCCCGCGCAGGCCACGGGAGGCTCGCCACTCGAGCCTGCCGACGGGTGCGCGAGCGGGTAAGATCATCCGGGGCGAGACCATGACCGTCGGGGGTCGACCGTGATTCGGGTCAAGCGCGTCTACGAGCCACCTTCGGCTAAAGATGGGCGCCGCTACCTCGTCGAGCGGCTCTGGCCGCGTGGCCTGCGCAAGGACGCATTGCCGCTGGATGGCTGGCTGCGCGAGGTAGCGCCGAGCGACGCGCTCCGCCGCTGGTTCGGCCATGATCCTGCCCGATGGGAGGAGTTCCGGCGGCGCTACGCGGCGGAGCTGGACGCACGGCCGGACGCCTGGCACCCGCTGTTGGAGGCGGCGCGGCAGGGGCCGGTCACCCTGCTCTTCAGCGCACGGGACACCGAGCATAACAACGCCGTGGCGCTGAAGGCATACCTCGAATCCAAGCTCGCTTTCGATCAGCCTGAGAGCGGTTGAGGCGTGAAGGTTATTTCAGCAGATCTTCTGGGAGGGTGCGGCCCTCGCGCTCGAGCCAGCGGCGCAGCCGGGCTCGTCGCTCGGCCTCGCTCAGCTTGGGACGGCAGTAGTGCCCGGCCAGCCGCCGCTGCCGCAGCGCCTCGTAGAGCGAGACGGCACAGGCCACCGAGATGTTCAGGCTCTGCACCATCCCCATCATCGGGATCACGAAGTTGCCGTCGGCGGCCGCCAGTGCCTCCTCCGAGACCCCTCGCTGCTCGTTGCCGAAGACGAACGCAGTTGGCCGGGTCAGATCCAGCTCGTAGAGGTCGCGACTGTTCGCCGGGTCGCCCAGGTACGTGGCGTAGATCGTCATGCCCTGGCCCCGCAGCACCTCGTAGCACGACTCGATGCTCGGATGGACGACGATATCGAGCCACCGCAGCGCGCTGCCGGAGACGTTCTCGCTCAGTTCCGGCAATTCCTCGACGGTGTACACCAGGTGAACGGCCAGCACCCCGGCGGCATCGCAGGAGCGGAGCACAGCGCTGACGTTGTGCGGGTCGTGCACGTTCTCCAGCACCACAGCCAGGTCGGGCTGGCGCCGGGCCAGCACCTCCTGCATGCGCCGGAGTCGTCGCTCGGTGATCGGTCGTTCTGGCTTCCCCTCCGTCATCTCGCCTCTCTATTCTACATTCTACTGCCCTTCCCGGTATCCCACCGGCAACCCCAGGGGATACTCCAGAGGCGACGCTACACTTGAGCCAGGGAGAGGCAGCGGCGATGCCCGAAGCACGGATGAATGGCAACCCGAGGCTGGTCGAGCTGATCCGCTCCGAGATCGAGCGGCACGGGCCGATCACCTTTGCCCGCTTCATGGAGCTGGCGCTCTATCACCCGGAGCACGGCTATTACCACACGGCCCTCCGCGCCGGGCGTGGCGGCGACTTCCTCACTGCGCCTGAGGTCCACCCGATCTTCGGCTGGACACTCGCCCGGCAGCTCGACGAGCTCTGGCGCCTGCTCGGCCGCCCCGATCCGTTCACCTTGCGCGAGTACGGCTCCGGCGCCGGCACGCTCGCGGTCACCCTGCTGGAGGGCTTGGCCCGCGACCGCTCGCCGCTGCTCGACGCGCTCCGCTACCAGCCGGTGGAACGCAGCCCTGTTGCCCTGGACGAACTCTCCCGTCGCCTGGCCACTGCCGGTTTCCAGCACCTCCTGGACGAGCCGGTGAGCACGACCCCGATCACCGGAGCGGCGATGGCGAACGAATTCCTCGACGCGCTCCCGGTGCACCGGGTGGCTTGCCGGACCGGCCAGCTCCTGGAGCTCTACGTCGGCTGGGAAGGTGGGGGCTTCGTCGAGGTCCCCGGCCCGCCCTCGACGCCCGCGCTCGCCGCCTACTTGGCAGAAGCCGGCATCTGCCCGCACGAGGGGCAGGTGACCGAGATCAACCTGGAGATCGAGCCCTGGGTCGCGGAGATCGCTCACGCCCTGGAGCGCGGCTACGTCCTGGTCTTCGACTATGGCTACCCGGCAGCCGAGCGCTACGACCCAGGCCGCTTTCCCCATGGCACGCTCAAGACCTATCAGGGCCATACCGCCGGTGAGGATCCTTTCACAGCCGTGGGCGAGCAGGATATCACCGCCCATGTCGACTTTACCGCCCTGGAACGTGCGGCATGGCGGCATGGCCTGGCGGTGCTCGGCCTCACCACGCAGGCGGAGTTCCTGGCCAACGCCGGGATCGGCGAACTCCTGGTCGAGCTTCAAGGCCGGCCGGAGACGACGCTGGAAAGCTACCTCGCCGCCCGCGCCGCAGCGACGCACCTGATCGACCCCGGTGGCATGGGGCGCTTCCGGGTGATGGTGTTGGGGAAGGGCGTCCCGAGCGCGCCGCTACCGCGCGGCCTGCGCACGCAGCGCTTGCTGGGCGTGCCGGCGTCGCGCTCGCTATCCGATCC
>BEIC01000309.1 GCA_002898875.1 bacterium HR26 | reverse complement strand
GCTCGCGGCTCCACGGGCCGTGGCGCCCGTGCCAGTGTGCAGGGCAAGAGTGCCGAGGCGACCAAGGTGAGACGCCTCCAGCCGGCCGTGGGGTAAGGGCAGCCGTGGCGTCCCCGACCAGCGTGCCTGATGGCCGGCCTCAGGGAGGGCGGCCGAGAGCCGGTCGGTGCTGGGGCGAGCTTCAACCGGCGTGCCTGAGCAGTGACCCGCACGCGAGAAGCGACGACGCTTCTGGGCGCGTGCGTAATCCGGGAGCTACACCCGGAACAATCCGTTCAGAACTCGGTACATGAAAGCAGCAATTCGAGATGGCACGGCTCGCGAGAGCGGGTATACTTCTGTCAACCTCGCGGTGTGGCGCCGTGCCTCGCGAGTGGTGGAACGAAAGGGCGAAGCAGATGAGCATCATCGGCTGGATCATCATCGGGGCGCTGGCTGGCTGGATCGCCAGCATGATCATGGGCACGAACGCTCGGATGGGCTGGCTCGCCAACATCATCGTCGGTATCCTGGGAGCCATCGTGGGCGGGTTCATCTACGCGTTGATCACCGGCGCTGACTGGGCGGCCGGGTTCAACCTGGGCACCCTGATCGTGGCGATCATCGGGGCCATCATCCTGCTGGCCATCTACCGCGCAGTAGCTGGCGGCGCGAGAGCGTAGCGGCGGCGACGGGACGTACGAGCGCACGAATGAACAATCGGGTGGAGGGCCATTCCTCCACCCGGTTATCTTCATACGCTTCAGCAGTGGTCACGCTGTGGTACCGGCCTCTTTACAGTGTTCGCTGTAGAGAGGCACAAGGCTCTGCAGCAGATTAGAAGGCTGTCACCATGAGGGTGACGGCAGAGATGCGATGCGCTGTAGTGGCTGGCGGAAGGGGTGGGATTCGAACCCACGAGGCGCTCATCACGCCCACGCGATTTCCAGTCGCGCGCACTCGGCCAACTATGCGACCCTTCCGTGATACCGGCGGAGGGGGTGGGATTCGAACCCACGAGGGCTCATCGCCCTACCGCTTTTCGAGAGCGGCACCTTAAACCACTCGGACACCCCTCCGCGCCTATTATAGCAATGCAGGGCCACTGCCCTGCATCTGCCCGGTACGCCCGGAGGGACTCGAACCCCCGACCTTTTGGTCCGCAACCAAACGCTCTATCCCCTGAGCTACGGGCGCATGTCTTGTCGCGTCGCTCGGCGCTCGCTCCAGTGCAGGAGTATAGCACGCGTCGTTGTTGCCATGCAACAGCGGTGATTGCCAGGTCGCTGATCCGGTGCCGAGTCTTGGTACGGGAGGAGTGGAGCAGGGCCAGGCTCCGCCCGAAGCGATCGCGGGCCTCATCGGGTACCCCGGCGCGGAACCGGCGCATGATGCCGCTAGGGGTGCACCTGCCCCCACGCTCTGGCGCCGGGGCGATCGTGCTCTCCGGCAGCGCAGCGTAGTGCCCCAGCGCCCGCGAAGGGCTGCCGCCATGCCGTCGGGACGACGAGGTGGCGGATTGCCTGCATTCGGGCATGGCCAGGGCGAACAGCCGCGGCTAGGTGAGTCACATGGGCCCACGGGGCAGGCGAGCTAGCCTGCGAAGTCGCACGGGGCCAGCAACAGGAACGGCTCGCTCGACTTCCCGCCGGAGAAAGCACAGGGGTCGCTCTGCGGCACTGACCACTGCGTGATCAAGCCGTCCCGCACGATAGACCAGCGATTGCTGCTCCGAGGGATACCGTGCTCGACGATGTAGAGCGCTGCGGCACCGGCGCCATGCGGGCTTGCCATCGAGGTTCCACTGTACACAGCGTAACCACCCGGAATCGTCGAGCGAATGCAGACGCCGGGAGCTGCGAGATCAACCACCGATCCGTAGTTGCTGAACGTGGCGAACGTGTCATCCGCGCCGACGTCGCTGCGGCACGTCGGCTGCGCTGCCCCGCCGGCCTTGCCGTCGAAGTCGACTATCGCCGACACCGCGATCACGCGCGGGTGGTTCGCCGGGCTGAACGTGCTGGCGTCCTTGGCGCTGTTGCCAGCGGCGACGACGTAGACGACACCAGCATCGGTCGACCGGTTCAGCGCGTCGTTCAGGCTCTGGCTGCTGCACTCGCAGCCGAGGCTCATGTTCGCGACCTCGATGGTGCTCGCGTTGCTGGTCACCCAGTCGATGCCAGCGATGATCCAGGAGAGGTATCCACTGCCGATGTCGTTGAGCACCTTCACCGCCCAGAGCCGAGCGCCCGGCGCCACGCCGACCACGCCCGAACCGTTGTCGAGCGCGGCCGCGCTCCCGGCGACGTGCGTGCCGTGCCCATTCTTGTCCGCGTACCCGCCGGACTTGCACTTTGGCCGCACGATACCGCCAGTGGTGCAGTTGACGCCACCGGCGATGTTCAGATCGGGGTGCGAGGCGATGCCAGTATCGAGGATCGCGATATCCACGTTGACCCGCTGGTCAGAAGCATCGATCTTCGCAGTGCTATTCTTATCGGCCTCGATGCGGTCGACGCCGGTCGGTAGCTCGCCGAGCGTGTAGACCACCTGGTCCAGCTCGACGTAGGCCACCTGCGGGTCGTTCGCGAGCGCGGCTAGCGCCTGGGCTGGGAACTCGGCCGCGAAGCCCTTGAGCGCGTGCTCGTAGACGAAGGTCAACGTACCCCGGTGC
>BEIC01000308.1 GCA_002898875.1 bacterium HR26 | reverse complement strand
TTCGCTGCAGGGACACAGTGAAGGAGAACGAACAAATCGATAGTCTTCTCCGCAGCTGCTGCCGTCTCGGAACCGCGGAAGTCGGCGGGAGACGCCAGCACTGGGACAGTCTAGCCTCGTCCTAGACCTAGGACCGGTGCTTCGAAGGTCACCCAGGCACCCAGTCGGGCACGTCGTCCGTTCCGGCCACGACATCCACCGGCTCGACCCCCAGCAGCTCGGCGACTCGCCGGCTCAGCTCGGTCATCGCCGCCTTCTGGAAGCCGGCTGCCTGCCAGAGCACGGTGCCATCCCGGTCGATCAGGACGATCGTCGGCGTCGCCGGGATATCGAAGGCCCGCGAGACTGCGTAGTCGTCCTGATCGAGCAAGACTGGAAAGCTGACGCCGTAGCGGCGCATGAACGATCGAGTCACGTTCGCGGAGTCCTGGGCGATGCCCCAGACAGTGAGCCGCTCATGCGGGTACGCCCGAAAGATGCGCTCCAGAAACGGCATCGCCGTCTTGCTGGCCTGGCAGGAGGCCTTGTAGATCGCGAGCACCACCGGCCCGCGCTGGAGTGCCTCCTCCAGGCTATGGCGCTCGCCCTCGGCTGCATCGAGGAGGGCGAACGTTGGCGCCTTCATCCCAACCTCGACCGGCATCGATCCTGCTCCTCACTTCGCATCCGGCGAAACAGCCACCGCACACGGCTGGATGCGGTAGCATCGCCCTGGTCCCTCATTGGACAACGGGAGAAAGGCGCGCAGTATTCCACCGGACGACGTGCCGGTCGCAGTGCGCAGTCTCCTCTGAGGGAGAAGGCCGGCCCTGTCTCGACCTGACTGGTGGCTCAGTCGAGCGGCGGCAGGCCCAGCCCGCAGCGCTCGCGTACCACGGCCATCTTGGCGACGGCGAGCTCGCGCGCCCTGGTGGCTCCCTCCTTGAGGGTCCGGATAACGATGCCGGGGTCAGCGGCCAGCTCGTCGAGCCGTTGCTGCATCGGCTGTAGGCCGGCGATGATCACCTCGGCCAGGTCTCGCTTGAACTCGCTGTATCCCTTGCCGGCATAGCGCCGCTCCAGCTCCGGGATCGGAATGTCCGCGAAGAGCGAGTAGATCGTCAGCAGGTTGGAGATGGCCGGCTTGCGCTCCTCGTCGAAGCGGACCTCTGCCTCGGAGTCGGTCACGGCGCGGCGGATCTTGCGCCGGATCTCGTCCGGCGGGTCGCGCAGCTCGATCCGGCTATCCGGATCAGGGTCACTCTTGCTCATCTTCTTCAACGGGTCGGTCAGCGACATGATGCGAGCGCCGGCCGGCTTGATGTCTGGCTCAGGCACGACGAAGGTCTCGCCGAAGGTGTGGTTGAAGCGGATCGCCAGATCGCGCGTCAGCTCGATGTGCTGCTTCTGGTCCTCACCGACCGGCACTACGGCGGCATCGTACAGGAGGATATCGGCGGCCTGGAGCACCGGGTAGAAGAACAGTCCAGCGCCTACCCGCTCGCTGCCCTTCGACTTCTCCTTGAACTGGGTCATCCGCCGCAGCTCGCCGAATGTCGCCAGCGTTCCCAGGATCCAGCACAGCTCGGTATGCTCGCGCACATCCGACTGGACGAAGAGGATCGAGCGCTGGGGGTCGATCCCGGCTGCGAGCAGCGCGCTCGCCACCTCGATCGTGCGCGAGCGCAGTTCACTGGCGTCGTAGGGGAGCGTCATCGCGTGCAGGTCGACGATGCTGAAGATGTTGTCGTACTGATCCTGCTGTAGCACCCAGTTGCGGATCGCGCCCAGATAGTTGCCGATGTGGATGCCACCGGTCGGCTGGATACCGGAGAACGCTCGTGGCTTGCCGGTCATCGTGCACTCCTCCCGCCTGCCGTCCTAGTGGCACAGGATACCACGAGCACTCGCGCGGGTTCTCCTCTACCGACGGCGATCAACCCCCGCGCTTCAGCAGGCGATCGTCCTCAGCCTGATCGCTTCGCACCCCTCCGGGACACTGTGGGAAGTTGGAGTGAGGGTGATCGGGTCAGCAGGGGCGGCCGGCAGGTGCCCCTGCCACATACCAGGTCCGCGCGGGAGACGTTCGCACTTGAGCCATACGGCGGCCCACCGTGACCCGCCACGAGCGCGGCTTACGACGGAGGCGGCGCACCGTTCCTGAGGATATAGTCCCGGATCGCCAGCACGTTGGCGACGAATTGTCGGGTCTCGGGAAGCACCCCGTAGCGCGCGACGCTGCCTGGCCCCTGGTTATAGCCGGCCAGCGCCAGCTCGAGGTTGCCACTGAGCCTGATCAGCCAGTCGAGGAACGCAACGCCGGCCAGGATATTGTCGGAAACGCTGCCACTGATATCGAGCGGCCGGCCGACCAGGTAGTCGGCAACCCAGGAACCGGTCTCCGGTGTGACCTGCATCACGCCCACTGCCCCGATCGGGCTCACCACCTGCTGCTGCCAGCCGCTCTCCTGCCAGGCCAGCGCCTGCACCAGCGCCGGATCCAGCCCGTAGCCAGCCGCGTGCTGCGCGAGCAACTCGGGGATACTGGACGAGACCGGACCGGGGATGCGGATCTGCTGGCCGACGACGATATGGTTCGGATCGACGATCGGGTTCGCTGCCAGCAGCGCGTTGAGACTCACGCTGTAGCGCGCCGCGATGCCCCAGAGCGTGTCCCCTGGCTG
>BEIC01000307.1 GCA_002898875.1 bacterium HR26 | reverse complement strand
CCGCGCGGGTGTGCGGGCGGACCGTGCCGCTCTCGGTCCTCAGCGAGATCGGTCGCCGGCTGGTCGATATTCACGGGCAGAGCGAGCACCTCTCGCTCCTGCGGCCCGAGACCCAGCTCGACCTGCTCGACCGCTTCGCCGGCACCTGGCCGGAGCGGCAGGAACTGGCGGAGCTGGTTCGCGAGTACCGCCGAGCCTGGCGGGCCTACACGCAACTGGTGACCGAGGAGCGCGAGCGAGCGCAGCGGGCCGACCTGCTCCGCTTCCAGGTGCAGGAGATTGCCGCTGCCCGGCTGCAGCCGGGTGAGGAGGAGGCGCTCGTTCGTGAGCGCTCCATCCTAGCCAATGCCGAGCGCCTGGCCAACCTGGCCCAGGGGGCGTACAGCCTGCTGGCTGGTGGGGACGGAGAAGGCACGCTCTCGGCCGTCGACGCGCTGCGGCTCGCCGCCGTGCGGCTAGAGGAGCTCTGCCAGCTCGATCCCACGCAGCATGCGCTGGTCGGCCAGGTGCTCGAGGCGACCTACACGCTCGAAGAGGCAGCGCGCGAGCTACGCGGCTACGCCGAGTCGATCGAGGCGGACCCCGAGCGGCTGGCCGCAGTGGAGGACCGGCTGGCGCTGATCAAGCAACTCAAGCGCAAGTACGGGGCCACGATCGAAGAGGTCCTGGAGCACGCCCGCCGGGCGGCGGCGGAGCTCGAGCGGCTCGACACCAGCGAGGAGGAGGCCGCGCGGCTGCGGTCTCAGATCGACGACCTGGCCGCGGAGATCCGGAAGCGAGCCGAGCGTCTCTCGCAGCGCCGGCGCGAGCGCGCTGCCGAGCTGGAGATCCAGGTCGAGGAGGCGATGCGGGCGCTCAACATGGGGCGGGCCGAGTTCGCCGTCGCCTTCCGCAGGTCGAGCGAGGACAACCCCGACCGCGACCGGCTCGGCGTGGACGAGACCGGCGCGGATCGGATCGAGTTCCTGATCGCCCCCAACGCCGGTCAGGAGCCCCGGCCGCTGGCGCGCATCGCCTCGGGCGGCGAGACTGCCCGGCTGATGCTGGCCATCAAGTCGATCCTCTCCGAGGCCGACGAGACGCCGACGCTGGTCTTCGACGAGGTGGACGTTGGGATCGGCGGCCGCAGCGGGCAGGTCGTCGGCGAGCGGCTCTGGTCGCTAACCAATCGGCACCAGGTGATCGTCATCAGCCACCTGCCCCAGATCGCCGCCTTCGCCGAGGCACACTTCCGCATCACCAAGGAAGAGGTGCGCGGCGTGACCGAGACGCGGGTTACGCGGCTCTCCGAGGACGAGCGGATCGACGAGCTGGCAGCGATGCTCGATGGCCTGCCGATCACGCCGGAGTCGCGCGCCAACGCCGAAGCCATGCTCGAGCGCGTGCGCTACCTGAAGGCGCAGCGGGCGCCGCTAAGCGCCGCGCGTGTCCGGCTGTGAGGCGCGCCGAAGTGGCATCGGGTGCCGCTCGAGGTCTGCCGAAAAGCCCACCCGGCCCCGGGTGTTATACTCCAGCCGTTGCGGGCAGAGCGGCGAGAAAACATCGCTAAAGGAGCGTGCGTGATGCAGCCCAACCTCAAGATGATCCAGCAGATGCAGGCCCGCCTGGCCCAGCTCCAGGAGGAGCTGGCGGCGACGGTCGTCGAGGGGACGGCCGGCGGGGGCGCCGTGCGGGTCGAGGTCAATGGGCTGCGGGCCGTGCAGCGGGTCAAGATCGATCCCGCTGTGCTTGATCCCGACGATGTCGAGCTGCTGGAGGACATGATCGTCGCCGCCATCAACGAGGCGATGAAGCGGGCCGAGGAGCAGGCATCCCAGAAACTCGGCGCACTCACCGGCGGGCTGGGGCTGAAGCTTCCCGGCCTGATGTAAAAGTGGCTGCGGCGCTTAGCCTCCCCCTGTTCTCAGGCGGGCCTGCGGTGCGAGGCGGGTTGAAGTAGGCGTAGACCGCGGCTGAGAGCCGGGCGATCGGCTCGGATTGCCAGGCAGTTTCCGACAGCACGACGATCACGTAGGTGGCGCGGGGCGAGTAAACGATCCCCGCATCGTGCGTGGCGTTCGTCCAGTTGCCCGTCTTGTTGGCGACAACCACGCCCTCTGGCAGGAGCGCCGGCAGGCGATCCCGCACGCGCTGCCGGGTGAGCAGCTCGACCATCTCCCGGCTCGCCTGCTCGTCGACGGCTTGCCCGCAAGCCATCCGGTCGAGCAGCCAGGCCAGGTCGGCTGCGGTGACGGGAAGCTCTGGGTCGTTTACTCTCGTCGAGCGCAAGCCGAGTTCCCGCAACCCCTGATCGACGTTATGCCAGCCTACCAGATCGCCCAGCAGCACGGCCGAAGCGTTGTCGCTCACCGTGATCATCGCCTCGACGGCCTGGGCGACCGTGATGACCGAGCCGGCCGACCAGCCGAGCAAGTCCAGAGTGCCGAGGTCCTGCTCTGCTGCCTTCTCAGTGATCGTGAGCGTCTGGGAGAAGTCGATCCGGCCCTGGCGCTCCTGGCGGTAGACCTCGTAGAGGATAGCGAGCTTGTACAGGCTGGCGGCGTAGAAGACCCTGTCCGGCTGCACGGCCGCTTCCGTGCCGTCGGTCAGGTTGCGCACGACGACTCCGTAGTGCCCGGCATCGGGTCCGAGGGTGCTTACGATCAATGCCTCGAGCGCGGGATCGTA
>BEIC01000306.1 GCA_002898875.1 bacterium HR26 | reverse complement strand
CGAGGAGCAGGACTTCTCCAGCGGCTGCGCCCGGGGCCGGCGCTTCGACTACGACGATGCCATCTACAAGGGATGGTTCGACCACTTCGCCTGTGACGGAGCGAGCAGCGTGATCACTGCCGTCACGACGACGCCGGACGGCAGTTTCATCGTGCTGATCCGCGTGGTGCTTCGCACTCCGGCCGACTTGGAAGCAGCGAAGCGGATCTTCGACACTTTCCAGGTCGTGGGTGATCCCGAGCAGGACGAGCACCACGATCATTAGGGGGAGACCATGAATGCGCATCACCACTCGACACGAGCTACCCGCATCCGCCTCGCCTCGCTCGGCGCTCGCACTGCCGGCCGATTAGCGCGTCGCTGCCCGGCGGGTATGCGTGCGGTCGTGCTGGTACTCGCTATCGCTCTCCTGCTCGCGCCAGCCTCGGATCTGTTGCCCACGCGGACGCAGGCCCAGACCGGCTGGCAGTGGTACATGGTCGATACCCACGTCCACTCCACGGTGAGCTCGGACGCCTTCGTCGACGTCGGCATCCATGCAGACGCCGCGAAGGCTTTAGGCTACAATGCCCTCTTCCTGACCGACCACAACGGCGGCAGCAGCTTCCACATCAACAACTTGACCGCCAACCACATGGTCTTCGAGGACAGCTATATCCGCTGGGAGAAAGGCGCGTTCGGCACCGTCAGTAGCAGCAGCAACGAGCTGGTGAGCTCGCCAGTCAACACCGGAACCCGCTCGCTGCATCTCAAAGCTAGCTCGAGCGGCTACGGCGAGACCTTCGTCTGGACCAAGCGGGGACCGAACTTCCGCTCCGGCGACATCATCCTGAAGGTCTCGATCTACCCAACGCGGATCGACACCGGATCTGGCGTCTACGTGTCGGCCTCGATCGGCGGCGACCCCACGGTGGTCAAGGATCCGTACGGCTACACGACCCAGGACGGCACCGTCTCGACCGGCAAATCGACCGTCCTGGTCTGGCAGCTCGGCTCGGCGCGCGCCCCGTCCTCAGATCCAAACCAGCGCGTCCTGGTCTATTCGCTCGGTACCCCCACGCTCAACGCCTGGAATCACTACACCATCAACGTCACCCAGGCGCTGAACGATATTCCGGCCGCGGATCGCCCGCTCGACTACAATGGCCTGACGTTCTTGAAGATGGCTGTGGCGGGCAACGGCGGGACAGCCGATGCCTACTTCGATACCTACTCGATCGACGCCTCGAATCCGGTTGCCCCAGCAGACGAGTTTGTCTCGCGTACCCCCTGGGTCGACGACTTCGACGCCGGTACCTTCAGGGTCTTCGCCTCATACGAGATGGGGCAACAGAAGCACTCCAACCGGTTCAACTTCGCCATCACCGATCCGACGCAGTACGTCTCCTACCTCTACGGTTCCGACGGCATCGCAGAGACGCAGCAGACCGGCTACCCGGCTCAGCTCAACCACCCGGGGACGACGATCACCGTCCAGGAAGCTATCGACACCCAGGGTCATGGGGCGGACTTTCTCGAGGTCCGTGAGCCGGAATGGGTGACAGCCTGGGACGCGATCCTCACGCAAGGGGTACAGATCATCGGGACCTGGTCGAGCGACACCCACACCGGTGAGACCGCCGGCAAGGCAGCCACGTTCATCTACGCTCCCGCGCTCGACTTCAACGAGCTGATCCACTCCTACTTCGAGGGGCGCGTCTATAACGCGCGCAACGATTTCGGAGGCCGGGTGATCTTCAACCTCGACGCCGCGTCGCAGGAGCCGTACCCCGCCCGCTATCCAGTCTACGTCTCCGGCTCCCAGGCGGCCGCCAATGTCCACCTGGCAGTCACGGACGGCCTGCGCAGCAGCTACACCGTCCGCTGGATCCGCAACGGCCAGGTATTCGCCAGCGAGAACCCGCCGGGGTCCTCCTACGAGGCGACGAAGGCGATCCCGCTCGATGGCCCGTTCACGTACATCCGAGCAGAGATCCTCAGCTCGAGCGGCTCGCTCCGGGCCATGACCCAACCCATCTTCTTCATCGATGTCTCGGGGCTCCCAACCGATAAGCGCCTCCACATCGAGCGGACGACCACCGCCGACGGCATCTGGTACAACACGCTCTACACGAGGGGCATCACCGCGACGAGCTGGTCCGGAGACATCCAGGCGCTGTCGTTCACGCTGAATAATCCAGCCGAGGCTGTCGTCCGCCTGCGGATGCAGACCGATGTGGCCCCGGATCGGGTCAAGGTTGACGGCACGCTGGTTCCGGCAGCCGGTTCCCTCCCGGACTTCGAGGCCGCGACCGGCTCGAGCTGGTTCTACGACAGTAGCGCCAAGCTCCTCTATCTTAAGGTGCGGCATGCTGGCACGACCGCCGATGTCCTGGTCGCCTTCTCGGCTCAGACCGACACCGAGCCACCGACCCCGCCGGCCAACCTGACCGCGAGCACGATCAACAGCAACCGGATCGACCTGCGCTGGGACCCCTCGACTGACAACGTCGGCGTCGCCGGCTATGACATCTACCGCGACGGCGCTCTCCTGGCCTCGATCGGAACCGAGACCAGCTACTCGGACACCACAGTCGTCGCTGGGACCACGTACTCGTACGAAGTGAAGGCCCGCGACGCGGCCGGCAACGTGTCCAGCCCCAGCAACACCGTGACCGTGACGACGCCGGCCGCCGCCCTCTTCAGCGA
>BEIC01000305.1 GCA_002898875.1 bacterium HR26 | reverse complement strand
GTGCTGGCGGTCGAGAGCTGGAAAGACGAGCCGGCCTTCATCGCCGCGGTGGTCGACCGGATCGCTGAGGGTCTGGCCCGTTTCCCAGAGCAGCAACGCGACGACGTCGTGCTCCTCTTCACCGCGCACAGCCTGCCGGAGCGCATCCTGAGCTGGGGCGATCCGTACCGCGAGGAGATCCTCGCTTCGGTCGAGCGCGTCGTCCAGCAGCTCCCTGGTCGGCGCTGGGTCTTCGCCTTCCAGAGCCAGGGCGCCAGCGAGGAGCCCTGGCTCGGCCCGACCGTCGAGGAGACGCTCGACCGGCTGGCAGCGGAGGCCGTCGAGAACGTGCTCCTGGTGCCGATCGGGTTCGTCTGTGACCACGTCGAGGTGCTCTACGACGTCGACATCGAGCACCGGCAGTACGCCGCCGAGCTCGGCATCCGCCTGGAGCGCACCGCCTCGCTCAACGATCACCCGCTGCTCTGCCAGGCGATCGCCGAGGTGGTTCGCCGTCGGGTGGCCGAAGCGCGCGTGGCGGCAGCGCGGTAGCGATGGTCCAGAGAGTCACCAGCCACATCGCGGTCCTCGGCGGCGGCATCGCGGGACTGGCCGCCGCCTACCGGCTGCAGGCAGCCGCTGCGTCCGCGCCGCTGCGCATTACGCTGGTCGAGGCGACCGATCGCCTGGGCGGCTGGGTGCGAACCGATCGCTGGGGCGAGGTGCTGATCGAGGGCGGGCCGGATTCTTTTCTGGCCGCCAAGCCGGCCGCGAGAGCCCTCGCGGTCGAGCTCGGCCTGGGCAGCGAGCTGATCGGCCTGCGCCCGGGGTACGAGGACGCGTTCATCGCCCGACAGGGTCGGCTGGAGCCGCTGCCGGAAGGCTTCTCGCTGATGATTCCCACCCGGCTGCGGCCGCTGCTGGCCACCGGCCTGCTCTCGCCCCGGGGCAAGCTGCGCCTGGCCCTCGACCTGGTCTTACCCCCACGCCGGGATGAGGAGGACGAGTCGCTGGCGGCGTTCGTGCGGCGGCGGCTGGGGCGTGAGGCCTACGAGTGGATCGCCCAGCCGCTGCTGGCCGGCATCTATGCCGGCGACGCCGAGCGGCTCAGCCTGCTGGCGACGTTCCCCCAGCTCCGCGAGCTTGAGCGGCAGCATGGCGGACTGATCCGAGGGACCCTCGCCCGCCGCCGGCTCGGTGAGCGCAGCGGGTCGGCCTTTCTCACGCTGCGGCGAGGGATGGGGACGCTGGTCGAGGAGCTGGCTCGTCGCCTTCACCAGGTCGACCTGCGCCTCGGCGAGGCCGCCCTCACGCTCGCCCCATGTGAGAGCGGCTATCGCATCACGCTCTCGAGCGGGCATGATCTCGACGCCGACGCTGTCCTGATCGCGACGCCCGCCTACGCTGCCGCGCGGCTGCTCGAGCCACTCGATCGGGAGCTGGCACCGTTGCTCAGTAGCATCCCCTACGCCTCCAGCGCCACCGTCACGCTGGTCTACCAAGCAAGCGACGTCGCGCCGGTGGCTCGCGGTCGCGGTGTAGTCGTGCCGGCGGCCGAGGAGCGGGAGGTGACCGCGGTTACGTGGGTCGCGAACAAGTTCGAGGGCCGCGCTCCGGCTCACCTAGCCCCGGCCCGTGTCTTCCTCGGGCGCTACGGCCGCGAGAGGATCCTCGAGCTGCCGGACGACCGGCTGGTCGAGCTGGCGTTGGACGAGCTGCAGGGGCTGCTCGGGCTTCGTGCAGAGCCGCTCCACGCGGTCGTCCACCGGCTGCCTCGCTCGATGCCGCAGTATCTGGTCGGGCATCTGGATCGTCTGCGTGCCATCGAGGCGCGGCTGGCGCGCCGGCCTGGGCTTTTCCTCATCGGCGCGGCCTACCGGGGCGTCGGCCTGCCCGACTGTATCGCCGGGGCCGAGCAGGCAGCCAGGACAGCGCTGACCGCGCTGGGGCTCGACATCACGGCCAGCACCGCTTGAGGTATCTGACGTGCGCGACACCTACGGGGCGGCGAGCCACTCGCGCAGCCGTTCCAACCAGGAATCTCCGGCTTGCAAGATGTCCGGCTCCGGCTCGGGCACCTCGACCGGCTCACCGAGAACCACCTTCGCCGCTGTACGCCGCATCCAGTGTGCATAGTTCTCACCCACCAGCGCGGCTGCGCGCTCGAGGGCGACGCTGATGATCGGTGGCCGCTCCTCCGGGTGATGGGAATCGCTGGCGATCAGATGGATCGCTCGGGCGCGAAGGAGCAGCGCGGCGGCACGCTGGGCATCCCGGCCGTTACGGCCGAGCAGCGAGCCCGCGTTGAGCTGCATGAGCGCTCCGGCCTGAATCGCCTCGAGGACGAGATCCGGATGACGCTGGACCGGCGGGTGGCGCTCGGGATGCGCGAAGACCGGCCAGAGGCCGTCCTCCAGCAGCGCAGCGATCGACTTCGGCACCCACGATGGCCACTCGTTCCAGTCCGGCAACTCCACCAGGACGTAGGGCGTTCCGTTCAAGGTCATCAGCCGGCCTTGCTTGTAGGAGACGCCCAGGTAGCGGCTGAGCTTGTACTCGCACCCGGTGACGACCTCGATGGGGATCTCCGCCTCCCGAGCCAGCTCGTTAAGCCGCCGTACCGCGTCTGGGATCGTTGCCGGCCGGGAGCCATCGGCGTGCGGCGTGGCCGCGATGATGCGCGTACCGTCGGCCGCAGCCACGCGCAGC
>BEIC01000304.1 GCA_002898875.1 bacterium HR26 | reverse complement strand
GTCGACCTGCCGTCCTCACGCCACGATCCTCCGCCCACACATCGGTGTGTTGTACCCTAGACTATCAGGATCGCGCACCGCTGTCAAGGATTTTCCGCCCCTGCAGGTTGACAGAGCACGTCGTCGCTCCCTATCATCCCCGCTGTTGCGCCCTGGCGCGCAGCGGGAGGCGAGCGGATGACCGAGCTTCTATACCTCGAAGACAGCTATCTCCGCCAGTTCGATGCCCGGGTCGTGGCCGTCACCCCCGACAACGGCGTCGTGCTCGACCGCACCGCGTTCTATCCCGGCGGTGGCGGCCAGCCGCACGATACCGGCGAGCTACGGGCCGGCGACCGTGCCTGGCGCGTCGTCTCGCTCCGCCGAGGAACCGAGTACGGCCAGATCGTGCACCTGCTCGAGGGTGGCCCACCGCCCGCCGTCGGCACCGTCGTTCACGGCGTGCTCGACTGGGAGCGCCGCTACCGGCTGATGCGTACCCATACCGCGCTGCACGTGCTCTGCGGCGTCGTCTTCCGCGAGTACGGCGCGCTGGTGACCGGCGGCAACATGGACGTCGACAAGGCGCGCATGGACTTCGAGCTCGAAGATCTCAACCCGGACCGCGTCGCCCGCATCGAGGCGCTGGTGAACCAGGCTATCGCCCAGGGGCTCGAGGTGCGCTGGCGTACCCTGCCCCGCGCCGAGGCGGAGCAGATCCCCGACCTGATCCGCACCAAGGTCAACCTCCTGCCGCCCAACATCACGGACGTGCGCGTGGTCGAGATCATGGGACTGGACCTCCAGGCCGACGGCGGCACCCACGTGCGCAACACGCGAGAGGTCGGCGGCATCAGGGTCATCGGCACCCGCTCCAAAGGCCGGATCAACAAGCGGCTCGAGATCGCGCTGGTCGATCCTGGCGAGCCAGAGCAGGGGGAGCGCGCGTGAGCATTCCCTGGGATCGCCTGCTCGCCGAGCGCGCGGCCCGGATCCGTCCCTCGCTGCTGGTCGACTTCGACCGCCTGCCCGCGAGCGATGACCTCATCCTCTTCTCCGGTGGCGCCCCGCCGCTCGAGTGCCTGCCGACCGACCGGATCGCCGAGGCGCTGGCCGAGACCTGGCGCGCCGAGCCGGAGGCGCTCTGGTACGGCGAATCCCAGGGATACGAGCCGCTGCGTGCCGCCATCGCCGAGCGCATGCGCCGGCGGGGCGTCGCAGTCGAGCCCAAGGACGTCATCATCACCAACGGCTCGCAGCAGGGGATTGACTTGATCGCCCGGCTGCTGCTGGAGCCGGGCGACCGGGTCGTCGTCGAGGCACCGACCTACTTCGGCGCCCTGCAGGTCTTCGAGCCGTTCGATGCCCGAATCTCCACTGTGCCGGTGGACGAGTGCGGGATGGTCATCGAGGCGCTGGAGCGGGAGCTCGCGAGCGCTCCACGCCCGAAGCTGATCTATACCGTCCCCACCTTCCAGAACCCGACCGCGGTCACGCTCGATCCGGAGCGCCGCACGGCGCTGGTGGCGCTGGCCGAGCGCTACGGTGTGCCGATCGTGGAAGACGACCCCTACGGCGAGCTCTGGTTCGACCGGCCGCCTCCGCCGCCGCTCCGTGCCCTGCACCCAGACGTGCTCTACTTGGGCACGTTCTCCAAGACCCTGGCACCGGGCCTGCGCGTCGGCTGGCTGGTCGCACCGCGCCGCCTGATGAAGCTGCTGGTGGACGCCAAGGAGGGGGCCGACATCCAGGCCGACCGCCTGCTGCAGCGCGCCCTCACCCGCGTGCTCGAGGGCGACTGGTTCGAGCGGCACCTGGAGGCGGCGCGCGCGAACTACCGGGAGCGCTGCACGCTCCTGTTGCGCTGCCTGGAGCGGGAACTGGCCGGCCTGGCGGCCTGGACCGCGCCGGGCGGCGGGTTCTTCGTCTGGGTCACGCTGCCGGAGGGAGTCGATACCGACGCGCTGCTGGTCGAGTGCGCGCGGCATGGAGTCGCCTACATCCCCGGCTCGGCCTTCTACCCCGACCGCACACCCCGGCCGAGCTTCCGGCTGGGCTTCACCACGCTCTCGCCCGCGGAGCTGGAGGAGGGCATGGCCCGGCTGGGGCGAGCCATCCGCGCCGCCGTCCGCCCCTCCCTCGCCTGAGCATAGTGCGCGACCTATCATGTTGTAGAGGAGCCGGCCAGTCGTGCCTAGCGATATGTAGGGAGAATGACTATGTATGCCTATGGTCAGGTAGGTTCGCGACCTGCTGAGCTTCGCTCAGTGCTCGCGCTAGCGAACGTTCGGCGCACAGGTTCTGGTGGGATAGCTATCCTCTGAGGAATGCCGGCTGGGGACCGATCGCTCTCTACCGCACTCACCCGCTAGGCCAGGACGATTGGCAGATCCTCAGATTCAGCGTCGGCGAGGGCCGGTTACGCTGACACTGCCGGAGAGGCGGCTGGCAGCTCGGCGACCGCCCGCTGGTAGGTGCGCCAGACGTGGGCGCCGGCCCGGCCGTAGAAGGCCGCCAGGTTCGTCCAGTCGATCACGACGAACGCACTCCCCCGGTCGCGCAGCCACTCGGCGGCGCCGATCACCAGCTCTAGGCCGAGCCCCTGGCCGCGCACCTCCGGCTCCAGACCCAGCGGACCTAGCCCGGCGGCCGGGCCGGGGAGCGCGGCGCTCCAGAACTGGCTCGGCCCGATCCAGGGCTGGCCCGGGAGATAGACG
>BEIC01000303.1 GCA_002898875.1 bacterium HR26 | reverse complement strand
CTCGACCGCGCGATCCAGACGCACGGCGGGAACGGGTTCGTCAAGGGCTATCATCTCATCCAGATGCTGGCTCCGGCGCGGCTGTTCAAGACGGCGCCGATCAACAACGAGATGCTGCTGAACTATATCGCCGAGCACGCGCTGGGCCTGCCGCGCTCGTACTGATGTGGGGTTACCCGGCGAGCCGGCAGGCTTCCCTCACCCTGGCTCGCTCCGCCTGCCATTCGGGCGAGGGGGGAAGGAAAGCAGCTCAGGATGCGCAGTTCTCCTCACTGTCGGGGCATGACATGGGTTGAATATCGGCACGCGATGGTCCAGCGACCGGAGGCTGAGAGAGAAGGAAAGAGCGTGAGGTATGGGAGAGCGTGAGCAGCGCGTCCTCGAGGAGATCGCGCGCATCGAGCGGGGCGGGCCGCCGCGCGGGCACGAGCGGCAGCGCGCGGCCGGCAAGCTCTTCGTGCGCGAGCGGCTGGCCCTGTTCTTCGACGACCACGAGCCGTATACCGAGACCGGCCGCTTCGCCCGGAGCTGGGACCCCGAGCTGCCCGCCGACGGCGTGGTGACCGGCAGCGCGCGCATCGCCGGGCGGACGCTGTTCTTCGTCGCCAGCGACTACACCGTCAAGGCCGGCTCGATCGGCCAGTACCACGCCCAGAAGTTCGTTCGTACCCAGCAGGCCGCCATCCGCGCCCGGCGCCCGATCCTCTACCTGATCGACTCCTCCGGCGCGCGCATCGACGAGACCGGCGGGCACCACGTCGACAAGAACAGCGTGGGCGAGATCTTCTACCTGCACAGTATCATGTCGGGCTACGTGCCGCAGATCGGCGTGCTCTACGGCACCTGCTTCGCCGGCACCGCCTACACCCCGGTCTTCTGCGATCTCCTGATCATGCTGCGCGATTCGGCCATGGCCATCGCCTCGCCGCGGATGGTCGAGGTGGCGATCGGCCAGAAGGTGACGCCGCAGGAGCTGGGCGGCGCCGAGATGCACGCGAAGAAGAGCGGCTCGGCCCACTTCGTGGTGGACACCGAGGAGGAGGCCGCGGCGCTCGTCAAGCGGCTGCTCGCCTACCTGCCCGACCACTGCGAGGACGCGCCACCCGAGGCGCCGCCGCGCGACCCGGCGCGCGACCCGGCCGAGATCGACGATCTCATCCCCGAAGACCCCAACCGCCCCTACGACGTGCACCGGCTCATCGAGGCGATCGTCGACGCGGACAGCTTCCTCGAGGTGCGCCCGCAGTTCGCCGCCGAGCTGGTGACCGGCTTCGCCCGCATCGAGGGCCGCGTCGTCGGCATCGTGGCCAACCAGCCGGCCGTGCGCGGCGGCACGATCTTCCCCGAGTCTGCCGATAAGGGCGCCGAGTTCGTCTGGCTCTGCGACGCCTTCAACATCCCGCTGCTCTACCTGGTCGATACCCCTGGCTTCATGGTCGGCACCGCGGTGGAGCAGAACGCCATCCTGCGCCGGGGCCGCAAGTTCATCTTCGCCACCGCTAGCGCCACCGTGCCGCGCCTCTGCGTCGTGGTGCGCAAGGCCTACGGCGCCGGGATCTACGCCATGTCCGGCCCGGCCTACGACCCGGAGGTCACCCTGGCGCTGCCCTCGGCCGAGATCGCGGTGATGGGCCCGGAGGCGGCGATCAACGCCGTCTACTACCACCGCATTCAGGCGATCGAGGACCCGGAGGAGCGGGAGAAGCTGGTGGAGCAGCTCCGCGCCGAGTACCGTGCCGGCTACGACATCTTCCGGCTGGCCGGCGAGCTGGTCGTGGACGAGCTGATCCCGCCGCGCCGGCTGCGCGAGGAAGTGGCGCGCTCCTTCGCCCTCTACCGTGACAAGCGCGTCGAGCTGCCCAAGCGCAAGCATGGCACCATCATCTGACGGCGGCTGGGATACGGGCGACGAGGGAGGCAGCGCCACATGGAGCAGCGACTGGTGCTGGTAGAGACCGCCGAGCGGGTAGCGACCATCCGCCTCAACGCCCCGGAGAAGCGCAACGCCCTCTCCGAGCCACTGGCTCGCGAGCTGATCGAGGCGATCCGCCGGGCCGATGCCGATCAGGAGGTGCACGCCATCGTGCTCACCGGCAACGGGCCGGCTTTCTGTGCCGGGGCGGACATCGGCGAGCTGCGCGAGAGCTTCGAGAAGCCCGCGCCGCAGCTCTACGTCGAGGGCCGGGCCGCCGCCGAGCTGTTCAAGCTGGGCGCGCTGGTGCGCACGCCGCTGATCGCCGCGGTCAACGGCCCGGCGCTGGGCGGCGGCTGCGGGCTCGTCGCCATGTGCCACCTCGCCATCGCCTCCGACCGGGCCACGCTCGGCACGCCGGAGCTGCGGCTGGGCCTGGCCCCGTTCGTGATCATGCCCTGGATCCGCCGCGCGGTGGGGCACAAGAAGGCGCTGGAGCTGATGCTGACCGCCGCCGTGCTGACGGCCGAGCAGGCCCAGGAGATCGGGCTGGTGCAGCGGGTGGTGCCCCACGAGCAGCTCGAGGCCGAGGCCCAGGCGCTGGCCCGCCAGATCGCCAGCTTCAGCCCCTTACCGGTACGGCTAGCGCTGGATGGCTTCTTCGAGACCGAGGAGCTGGACCTGCTCAAGGCGTTCGACTACCTGAGCACGATCCGGCTCGTCTCCTTCCTGAGCGAGGACCTACGCGAGGGGACGACCGCCTTCTTCGAGCGCCGGCAGCCGGAGTGGAA
>BEIC01000302.1 GCA_002898875.1 bacterium HR26 | reverse complement strand
GGGCGGATGAAGGTCGATACTGTCTCGCGCTCGCTCAAGGCGCTGGTCGAAGCCTTCCGCTGGCACTTCTACGGCCAGTCCTGGGACGGCCGGCCTCATCCCGAGCTACCGACCCATGCCACGGTCGTGACCGGCCCGCAGCCGATCGATCCCTGGTTCACCGCGGACGGTCGGCCAATCCCACAGAACATCTCGGCGACGCTGCGCAGCCTGGTGGAAGCCTTCCGCTGGCACTTCTGGGCCTATAGCTGGGATGGCCAGCAGCATTCCACTGATATCCCCACCCACGCCGAGTGAGCGAGCGCGCAGCACCGTTCTTGTATACCCTTCAGTGTCCCCTCCTGCTCCGGTGCCGGGGCAGGAGGGGATCGGTGCACGGTGCCGAATCGCGATAGAGAGGGCGAACGACGCGCATGGTCTGGAAGCGATGGATCACCCTGCTGGCGCTGGCCCTGCTGCTCGGGGCCGGTTGCCGGTTGGGCGGCGAGAGCGGGACTCCCACACCTACGGCCGGTGTCACGCCGGCCCGTCCAGCCGCGACGCCGACGGTTGCGGTTACAGAGCCGGCGTCACCGGGGCCGCAGACGCCGGGGCCGTCGAGGACGCCCCCGCCTGGGAGCATCCTCGTCCAGCCGCCGGATGCCTTCCTAGTGGCACAGAGCGGCGAGCAGAAGGCATCCTTCGGGGCCTTCTACTGGGTCCACGAGACCGGCTACGCCGCTGAGGTGACCTCGCGCGGGTTCGAGATCCAGTCCCAGCCGCTGGCCGTGCAGGCCGGCGAGACGGTGCAGGTCGAACTGCGCGGCGGCCCGGCGCCGGAGAAGGTGGCACTCGAGGTCTTTCCGGAGGAGGGCAATAAGGACCGGATCGCCCCGCAGGAAGGCGCGATGGTCGCCTTCATCCCCAGGACGGAGCCGGCGGCCTCCGCCGAGCTGGCGGGATCGGATGGGCGCTACTCCTGGGTGACCGACGTCTCTCCGGGGAACTACTTCGTCCGGCTCCGCGTCGAATGGCCGGAGCCAGCCAGAAACCCGGTTCCCGGCCGCAAACCGACAGCCGAGTATTCCTTTTACATCGCAGTGCCATAGCCAGCGCGCCTCGCGTGTTGCCCGACCACTGGGAGCACGCACGAGGCTCAACTACCGGCACACTCTCGCCAAGGGCCACCGCGGAGAGCGCGGTGGCCCTTGGCGCATCTCCCGGGTTCCCGGCTGGGGATAGGGGTCGCCCGCGTGTCACACTTGGGCCGTCGGCGGTGTTGTATAGGGTGGATGCAGGGCGGGTGGACGGGCGCGATGGCCATAGCCCGGGCGAACCTCCTGGATGACCAGGCGCTGGTGCGGGCGGCGCAAGCGGGCGATGAGCCGGCGTTCGCCGAGCTCTTCCAGCGGTACTACGGCCTGGTCTACCAGCTTGCGTTCCGGATGGCCGGCTCTGCCGAGGAGGCGGAAGATCTGGCACAGGAGGTGTTCATCCGCTTGTACCAGCGTCCGCCGGCGCTCGCGGATGGGGAGACCCTGCGGCCCTGGCTCTATCGCGTCACCGCGAACCTCGGGCTGAACGCCCTCCGTGCCCGCCGCCGGTATCACGACAGGCTGCTCCGCTGGTTTCGCCTGGAGTGGCCGCTGAACCGTGGGGCGGCCGCACGGGAGCTGGAGCAGCGCGAGGCGTCCGAGCTGGCGCGCGAGCTCCTGGCAGCGCTGCCGGAGCGCGACCGGGCTATCCTGGTGCTGCGCCACAGCGGGCTCACCTATGAGGAGATCGCTTCAGCCCTGGGTGTGCAGCCAAGCTCCGTCGGGACGCTGCTGGCCAGGGCTGAGCGCCGAGTGCGAGATCGGTACCGGGCACTGTACCCGACCGACATCACATAAAGGAGCGCTGACGCGATGCTTCGACGACGGTCGTGTCCTGGTGCTGGCGAGCTGCGGATACTGCTCGACCGCGGCGAAGGCGCCCTCACGCCCGCCCAGCATGAGCATGTCCGCCACTGCCCGGCTTGCCAGCGGCTCGTCCGTGAGCTCTCGGAGTCCGCAGAGATCGCTCGCCGGGTGGTCGATGCCGCGACGCCGGGATCGCTGCCCGACCCGGCGGTGGCCTACCGTCGCTGGCAGCAGCGCGTGCGGAGCGTCAGAGTGCGGAGTGATTTCGGAGGAGAAGGAGGAATCTCGATGGGACATCGAAGCGCGACCCGAGTGCGCTTGGCTACGGCCGGCGTCGCCCTCGTCGCGGTGCTGGCCCTGGTGGTCACGCTCACGCCGTTCGGCGCGCTGGCCGACGAGTTCGTCAACCGCTTCCGGGTGCAGCAGTTCGCCGCCATCACGGTTCCGATGGAGACAGTGGCGGCGCTCACGGCACAGACCGAGATGCTGCCGCCTGAGCAGCGCGAGGCGATGCGGCAAGAGCTGGAACAGATCGCCCAGTTCACGACGACCTTCAATGAGGGAAGCCTGCAGGAGGTCGGCTCGCTCGACGAAGCGGCCGCTCGGCTCGGCCGGGAGCCGGCTACGCCGGATGAGCTTCCGGCAGCCGTGAACGGGGCGTCGCCTCGCTTCTTCGTCGGCGAGGCGGGGACGGCCTCGGTGACGATCGACGTGGTCCGTGCCCGCGAGATGCTGGCCCGCCTGGGCGTCCAGTTCGCTTCGCTGCCCGACCCAGCGGTGACTCCGACGGTGACAGTCACGCTCAACGTGCCTGCCTCAGCAGCGCAG
>BEIC01000301.1 GCA_002898875.1 bacterium HR26 | reverse complement strand
GACCGGCAAAGTGCTCGCAATTGGCAAAGGCACACCTTCCCACCGGCGGCCCACGCGGCCGAGCGCGGCGATTCGTTGCTTACGCCGAGGGCGGAAGCACGGTGTCCGGGTCGTCGAAGGGGTCCCAGCTCAGCGCCTCGTCGACGCTGTCGAACCAGTTGATCGCCGAGCGGTTCAGCACCGCGATCACCGTCGGGGGACGGAAGAAGTACCGGAGATAGCCAGGTTCCACCGAACAGACGCCCGGGACATCCCGCAGCAGCTCGATCAGGCTAGGCTGCTCGGGAGTCGCGACCAGCGTCTCGTCGAAGGGCGAGTCGGCGAACCGGTTGGTGGCAAGGTAGCTGAGCCCGTGGATCGGTGGCAGTGAGGCCCCCCGGTGGCGGACGATCCAGTAGAGCGGCGGCTCGACCATCCAGCGTAAATCGTCGCCGACGAGCTCTCCAAGCTCTCCGGCGACTCCGCCTACATTCCAGAGCGGCTTCTCGTCTCCGACCGCCACACCAGCCCTCTCACTCTGCGATCCCACTGCCGGATCTCGTGCGCCCGGCAGGGCCAGAGCATAGCATGACGGCAAGCCGAGCCGCAACGTGCCAATCTCCTGAGAGTTGACTCGTTTCCACCCCGGCTTCGCCACCCCTCTCCCGCATGGCGGGAGAGGGGCTGGGGGTGAGGGCTTACCCGCCTTGCGGTCATGCCGAGCGGCGCGCAGCGACAGCAGCGGTCAGAGCCAGAGCCGGCTCGCTCGGCAAGCGAGCAGGCCCCCGAACTGGCGAGGTGAGGGTTCGGCTGGCCCGCCCAGGTGCGTCCTGAACCAGTCGAGGATCCGGGCCAGGAAATCCTGCCGGTGCTCGGGCGGCCCCTCTCGCAGCATCCCGTGCGACCCGCCCGGATAGCGCACGAACTCGACCTCGCAGCCTGCCTTCACCAGCGTCACGAACATCTGCTCGCCCTGGCCGATCGGGCAGCGCTCGTCGGCCTCGCCGTGCACGATCAGGGTCGGCGTCCTGGCCCGGTGGGCGAAGGTGGAAGGCGAGTGCGCCTCGTACCACTCGCGCTCGGCGTGAGGAGGCCCACCCCACTGCAGCTCGCCGAAGATGTGGCTGATATCGCTGGTGCCGTACATCGACTCGAGATCGAACGCTGGCGCGCCGCAGACGGCCGCCTTGAAACGATCGGTTTGCCCGATGATCCAGGCGGTCATGTAGCCACCGTAGCTGTAGCCCCACACGCCGAGCCGCTCTCGGTCGACGTAGGGCCGCTCGAGCACCGCGTCGACCACCGCCATCAGGTCGAGATAGTCCTGGCCGCCCCAGTCCCGCGTCACCTGCTGAGTAAAGCGACGCCCGTAGCTGGTGGAACCACGCGGATTGGAATAGACCACCAGGAAGCCGTTGGTCGCTAGCAGCTCGCGGGTCGGATCGAAGCCATACCCGTAGAAGGAGTTGGGCCCGCCGTGGATGGCGAGCACCACAGGGTAGCGTTTCGCCGGGTCGAAGTCCGGGGGAAACAGGAGCCAAGCCTCGATCGTGAACTCGTCACGGCGCACCTCGAAGCGCTCCCAGCGCGCCGGTGGATGCTCCTCGAGCAGCGCCCGGTTCCAGCTCGTGACGAGGCGCATCTTTCCGGTCTCCCGGTCGAAGACCGAGATCTCGTCCCCTGCCTCCAGGCTGCTAAAGGACTGGACAATGTACCGACCGGCGCGATCCACGCTCAGGCCGCTGCGCAGGGACGGCCCGTACTCGAGTTGCTCGACTGCTCGGGTGGTCACGTCGATCCGGTAGAGACCGCTGGCTCCGGCACGGAAGGCGTGGAAGAGCACGCGTTGGTCGTCCAGCCAGACCGGCTGCGAGGACGCGTAGACCTCGACGAGACAGGGGAGATCGTCGGTCAGCCGGCGCGAGGTGTCACTTGCGAGGTCGTACAGGAAAAGATCGTGGTGCCAGGACTTCTCCGGGTCGGCGGCGTAGAGGATCCGGTCGCCGCCGGGCGACCAGGCCCAGGCGCCGATCACGCCCGTCTCCGGGCCGATCACCCGCGGCTCGCCGCCGTCGACCGGGACGAGAATGAGCTGGGAAAACATTCCATTCAGCCGGAGACACCGTGTTGCAATCCAGCGGCCGTCCGGCGACCACTGCGGCAGCTCGTGATCCAGCGGCTCGTCGGTGAGCCGTCGCCGCTCGCCGCTCTCGACGTCCACGACGAAGACCTGCTGCCGGGCATCGCCAAGGTAGCCGCGTCCGTCCTGCTTGTAGTCGATACGACGGGTAACCCGCACCCGGGGAGGCGCGTCTTTCGGCAGCTCCTCCTCGTTCGGGTTCTCCGGGTCGAATGTGGTCACGTAGGCGAGCTGCCGGCCGTCCGGCGACCAGGCCAGGCCATTGACCGATTGGCGGTGGCGTGTGACCTGCCGAGCCTCGCCGCCCTCGTCCAGCGGCAGGACGAAGACGCCGCTCTTTTCGACCCGGTCGGAGACGAAGGCGATGGAGCGGCCGTCGGGCGACCAGCGGGCGCCGCCGTTGCGCTGGCCGCTCCAGGTCAGTCGGCGCGGCTGGCTGCCGTCGACCTGGCAGAGCCAGAGGTGCGAGCTCGTCTTCTTCGTGCCCAGATCGACCTCAGTCAGCGTGTAGACGATCCGGCTGCCATCAGGGGAGATCTGCGGATCGCCCGGCTGCTTCCAGGCATAGACCAGCGCCTCCGGCGTCAATGGCTGCCCCATCG
>BEIC01000300.1 GCA_002898875.1 bacterium HR26 | reverse complement strand
ACGCCGGCGAGTCAGGAACACACGTTCGAGATCGTCACGCAGGGTCGGGTTTGGGTTCAGGCGACGGTGGATGGCCAGGTCGTCCTCTCCCAGGTGCTCGGGGCCGGCGAGCGCCGCACCTTCACCGGAACCCAACTGCACGTCGTCTCTGGGAACGCGCCGCTGGTCCGCGTCTTCGTCGATGGGGTCGACCAGGGGCCGCTCGGCTCCCAGTGGGACGACGAGGCGACCTTCCCGCGGGGAAGTGGGCAGTAGCAGCCCTTCCCGGCGCGATGGGAGTTGCTGCTCACTCCTCGCCTACTCCACGCACCGTAGCCGGTACGACCACAGTCAGAGCCGCCGGGTACACGCTGACCGCGAGATTGCCCTCGCCGAGATAGTCGCCGTCGATCTCGATCGGTGCCGGAGGGCTCGACCTGATCTCGACCGATCGTCCCCGGAGCTGGCGGACGTGCCGCGAGCGGTGCACCTGCCCGACCAGCATCCAGAGCCCCAGGGTCACCCAATCGACGAAGCGCGTGGGCGAGTAGATGCAGACGTCGAGCAGGCCGTCGTCGGGCCGGATATCCTGGCCGACCCGGAACCACGGATGAACCAGGAAGGAGCCGTTCGCCACCAGCACGGTGCGTGCAGTAGTCTCGACGACCGCGCCGTCGACTGCCACACGCACGCGCCAGGGGCCGTCCTGGAGATGGCGAAGGCCGGGCGGGATGTACCCGGCCCAGGCCAGGAACCGCTTGACCGTTGTGGGAGCGTCGCGCACGATCAGCGCGTCGACCCCAACCCCGCCGAGAAAGAGCAGCGCCTGCTGATCAGCGCAGCCGACGTCGAGCCGCCGTAGCCTGGTTGGCCCGGCCAGGACGCGCGCGGCCCGGACCAGGTTGGACGGCATCCCGAGTAGCCGCGCGATGTGATTCGTCGACCCGCCCGGCAGGACAGCCAGCCTCGCTGGCGTGCCGAGAATTCCCGTGGCCACACGGCTGACTGTTCCATCGCCACCGACCGCGATCACCGTATCGGCCCTCTCGGCAGCCGTCCTTGCTAGCCGGGTCAGCTCATCCAGGTCCTGGCACTCGAGCACGGCCAGCGCGTAGCGCTCGCTGAGGATCGCTACCAGCCGATCGACCGATCCCGCGCGCAGCCGGCCGGCACGCGGGTTCACGATCATGACCGCTGGCGAGCGCTCGCTCATGACTCAGGGGCTGGAGCGACCCGGAAGCGAAGAATCGCGCCGATGCCGCCAAGCTCGGCGAGCTGATCCTGGAGATCGCGTTCGGTCAAGAAGACCAGGTTAGCCTTCTGGCGGTACGCGTTGGCATACACCTCCGGCACGATGTTCGCATGTCGGCGAACCGGCCCGCCGCAGTAGAGGCAGCGCTCCGGCTCCTGATTGGCCGGGGGCTGCACGGCACCACAGTGCAGGCAAGACGCTCCCGGCGCCTCCAGCCGGTCGTCGACGATCAGGCTCAGCACGTTGCCCATCTGCAAGGCCTCGATCACCTTCTCGAGGCCGGTCACGCCCATGTCGTTGCTCAACGCCTCGTTGCGCAGCAGATCGAGGTAGCGCTGCTTCTCCTGGCGGAGCCACTCCCGGACGATCTTCGCGGCCTCCTCGCGGACCTGCTTGGCGGTCGCCTCCATCAGCACATAGAACGTGCCGATATAGCGTTCGCGCAGGTAGGGATGAAGATAGCCGAGGAAGTCGCTCACCACCTCGTGGGGGCCGCCCAGGACCAGGAAGCGGAATGGCTCCTGCTCGAACAAGGCGTACAGGTCAGCCGCAAGCCGCTTGAAGTGCTGGTGGACGTGCTCCTCGATGTGCCGCTGGTAGCGCGCCTGCGACCAGCCCCCCTGCTCGTGCTGGCCCGGCACCTCCTGGTCGAGCCGGACGGCTCGCTCCCCGAACTCGCTCATATGCCCCATGAATATCCGCGCCCGGTCGCGTGAGATCAGGCAGACGCAGAACGGCTCGCACAGCTCGAGCATCCGGACCAGCGGAGCGATCGCCGGCCGGAAATCCACCGCGACGCAATTACTGATCTCGCGCGGCGTCTCGTAGACCTCCCAGAGGTTGGCCGGCGAACTGGCAAAGAGCGCGATGCCCTGTCCGAACTCATCGCCGTGGTCGCGAAAGAAGATCCGGATGCGTTCAAGGTCGGCTTCGATCGCCTCGAGCTGCGCGCGGCTCAGTTCGATTCCAGGGTTCTCGGACACCTGCTTGAGCAGGTTCTTCAGCCGGATCGAGTAGTGGTCATCGGTGATATGCTCCCGATCGACCCGCAGGTACAAGCTGATGATCGGCCACTCAGGACTGTGAAAGCTTGCTAGGCGCTCGACAGCCTGTCGCGTGATGTGCACGTTGGCCTCCTACATCTCCCGTCGCCATCCAGCGCTATGCCGACTCCTCGGGCCCGAAGATCCGCTCGACGATGTAGTTAGCCAACCAGGTGGCTACCGCGGCAAGCACCAGGCTCAAGATGCCTCTGACCAGGTTACGCGCCATGCAGTTCGTCCTTTCCCTGTGCCTCTCAGCTCAATCGTGATCCGTGTTCTTATTGTTGGCGCGTCCAGTCTACCACGCTCCTCTCCGCGCATCGGAGCGCGCCGGAACCTCGCGGTCGGGGACAGGCGCGAGAGCCGGTGGGAGGCCCACGGCCAGCCCAGGGCAAGAGCGAAGCGGGGCCGTCTTGCGACGGCCCCGGGGTACAGGAAGTGAGGAGGT
>BEIC01000299.1 GCA_002898875.1 bacterium HR26 | reverse complement strand
GTGGCTGTAGCCGCAGGCGCCTGTATTTCATTGCTTGCTCAGGTGCTACAATTAGGAAACCGCGAGATGCTTCCCTTGACGCCTGGGTGGCCTTGCGGTGGCGCCACAACTCACACGCGCCGGGGATCGGTACAGCCAATGTGAGGGCTGTCATGGCTGCATCTGGCGACGGTCCGCACTCGGTGAGTCTCGCTACCGCCCTGCCCACGCCGCTCCGACAGGGAGTGCGGGCGGTCGACGTCATCGGCCGGCGAGTCGGCGGAGCGCTGCGCTTCGTCCTCCGCAAGCTGCTCTGGATCGTCTTCTGGATTCTCCGTCTCGCCTGGCGACATCCGGCGCTGACCTTGCTCCTGGCCATCGTCGCCTATCTCGGCTACCAGCAAGCGCAGGCCTACTTCGCGCCACCGGCCAGCACGGCCCCACCACCCGCCATCCAAGCTGTGCCCCTGATCCAGCCGCCCGAGAGCGTCCGGCAGTACCTCGAAGGCCAGCGCGCGTTCGACGCCGAGGCGATGTGGGATGCGTTCAGCGAGGAGACCAAGGCGGCCCACTTGGCTGAGGGCAGCTCTCTCTCGACCTTCAAGCGGGCGATCGAGCGGATGCGCGAGAGCGGCTTGCGCTACGGGGATAGCCAGTATATCGGCGGGTACCGCCTCGAGAACGGCTTGAGCTACTACTTTTATGTCACTGAGGTGAGGAACGACGCAGGACAGTCGGCGCAGGTATACCAGGTTTTCACCGTGGACGAGCAAGGCAAGGTGATCGAGGTCGACACGCCGCAGCTTCAGCAGTGAGGACGGTGACCCATGGCGCAGAAGATCGAACCGGCTCCCACCACGCTCAGCGGGCAACCTCGGCCCCGGTACCGTGACGATCTGGAAGCGCAGATCGATGAGTTCATCCAGGGCATCATCGACCTCTTCCGCTTCCACCTGCGCGGCCTGATCCTGATCGCGCTCCTGGTGGCCGGCTTCTTCCTCTGGCTCTGGCCGACGCGGGCCACCTGGGGTCCGGTCGCCCTCATGGTCGGCTTCGCACTCCTGCAGATCGCCTTCGCGATCGTCTTCGTCATCATCCAGTTCGGCGCGATCTTCTGGTTCCTCGGCCGCGGCCGGACCTACTGGATCAAGCCGGGTGAGACCGGCGTCGGCTTCGCCGACTACAAGGGCAATCCCGAGGTGCTTGAGTCCGCCCGCCGCGTGGTCACGCTCCTGCGCGGCGTCAAGGAGTTCAAGGAGATGGGCGGCGAGGCCATCCGGGGCCTGCTGCTGGTCGGGCCACCTGGCACCGGTAAGTCGTATCTGGCCCAGTGCATCAGCACGGAGGCGAACGTGCCGTTCGGCTACGCCAGCGCGCCGTCGTTCCAGAACATGTTCTTCGGCGTCAGCAACCTGCGGATCATGATGCTGTACCGCAAGGCGAGGAAGCTGGCTCGCAAGTACGGTGCCTGTATCCTGTTCATCGACGAGATCGACGCCATTGCCCAGGCCCGCGGCGGCCGCTACGCCGGCCAGGGCTTTCTCGGCCCGCTCTTCGGCTGGGGCGGCAACGCCATGCTCAACGAACTGCTCCTGCAGCTCGACCCGCCACCGCAGGAACTCACCCTGATCGGCCGGCTGCTTCGCTTGCTCGGGCTGCGCCGGCGCCGGGCCGAGTTACCGCCGGTGCTCACCATCGCCGCGACGAACATGCCCGATGCCCTCGATCCCGCCCTACTCCGCCCTGGCCGCTTCGACCGCAAGATCGTCGTCGACGCGCCCAGCGCCGAGGGCCGGCGCGAGATCATCGAGTACTACCTCAATAAGGTCAAGCACGACCCGAACATCCCGATCGACGACATGGTATACGACACGATCGGCTATACGCCGGCCGCTATCCGTTATGTCATTAATGAGGCCGTGATCCATGCCCACTTCGCCGGCCGCAACTACATCACCTACGAGGACTTCACGGCGGCCCGCGAGATGCATGAGCTGGGCCTGCGCCAGCCGATCAAGTCGATGAGCTACGAGGAGCGGCGGCGCATCGCCTACCATGAGGCCGGGCACGCGCTGGCACAGTTCCTGCTGCAGCCCAAGAACCGGGTGGTCAAGGTCTCGATCATCCGGCACGGCGAGGCGCTCGGCTTCTCGGCCACCAAGCCGACCGAGGAGCGCTTCACCAAGACGCGCGACGAGATCATGACCGACATCCAGGTGGCGCTGGCCTCGCGCGCGGCTGAGGAGCTGTTCCTCGGCATCCAGATGTCGGGCGTCACCAACGACCTCGCCCAGGCGACGCACCTGGCTAACCTGGCGGTGTCGATGTGGGGTATGGACGGCACCCTCTACTCCGCCTTGCCCTATAACCAGATGGTGCCCGACCTGTTCCGGAAGCAGCGCATCGAGCGGATCCTGGCACACCAGTACGAGAACGTGAAGCGCCTGCTCGAAGCCAATCGCGAGGCCCTGATTGCGCTGGCGGAGGAACTCCTCGCGCGCGACGAGCTGAACGAGCAGCAGATTCGCGAGATCCTGCAGCGGTTCGAGCTGGTGGTCCCGCCGCCGCTGCCGGAGCCGGTCGAGCCGTTGGAGGTGCGCCAGGCGCAGGAGGTGGTGCTGAGCCGCGTGGCCGCGCCGGAGAGCACGCCTCAGCCGGAAGGGTCAATCACCGGCCCCGATGGCTCGGAGGTTCCGCCGGGCGAGGCCGGTCAACTTCCCGGTTGATACCCCGTCGGCACGCCGGC
>BEIC01000298.1 GCA_002898875.1 bacterium HR26 | reverse complement strand
ACCTCGCCACAGGAGAAGCCGGACGGGAAGACCTTGTCCGGGTTGAACAGCTCGCGCGGATCGAAACTGCGCTTGAGCCCGGCCATCGCGCACAGGTCCTCGGTGGTGAAGATCAGCGTCATGTAGTCGCGCTTCTCCAGCCCGATGCCGTGCTCGCCGGATAGCGTGCCGCCCACGTCGACGCAGTACTGCAGGATGTCGGTGGTGCAGCGCAGCACGCGCTCGATCTCGCCGGGCACGAAGCGGTCGAAGAGCACCAGCGGGTGCAGGTTGCCGTCACCGGCATGGAAGACGTTGGCGATGCGCAGCCGGTACTCGCGGCTCAGCTCCTCGACCGTGCGCATCGTCGGCGGGAGCTTGGTGCGCGGCACCGTCGTATCCACCAGGTAGTAGTTGGGCGCCAGCCGGCCCATAGCGCCGAAGGCCGACTTGCGCCCGAGCCAGAGCAGCTCGCGTTCCCGCGGCGTCCTGGCCACCCGCACCTCGGTGGCGCCGCACTGGCGGCACAGCTCGGCAACCCGATCGGCGCTCTCAGCCACGATCTCGTCTAGGCCGTCGAGCTCGATCAGCAGCACCGCGCCGGCATCCTCCGGGTACCCCGCGTGGAACGCCGCCTCGACGGCCTTGATCGTGAGATGGTCCATCATCTCCAACGCAGCCGGCAGGATCCCGGCCGCGATGATGGCCGAGGTCGCCTGGGACGCCGACTCGAGGTCGCCGAACGCGGCCAGGAGCACGTTGACCGACTCCGGCAGCCGGGTCAGCCGCACCATCACCTTGGTCACGATCCCGAGCGTCCCCTCGGAGCCGACCAGCACCCCGGTGAGGTCGATCCCCGGACTCTCCGGCGCCGGGCCACCCGTCCAGATCCGTTCCCCGCTCGGCAGCACGACCTCCAGGCCGAGGATGTGGTTCGAGGTGACGCCGTACTTGAGACAGTGGGGCCCGCCGGAGTTGTTGGCCACGTTGCCGCCGATGGTGCAGGCGCGCTGCGAGGATGGGTCGGGAGCGAAGAAGTAGCCGCGCGGTTGGGTCAACTGGCTCAGCTCCAGGTTGATCACGCCCGGCTCCACGATGGCGTACCCATCCCGCTCGTTGATCTCGAGCACCCGGTTCATTCGGGTCATCACGACCAGGATGCCGCCCCGAGCGGCCAGCGCGGCACCGGCCAGCCCCGTCCCGGCCCCGCGCGGGGTGACCGGCACGCCGAACTCGTTCGCCAGCTTGACGATCTCCTGGACCTGCTCGGCGGTGCGCGGCAGGACGGTGATGTCCGGCCGGTGATGGCCGGCGAAGACCTCGTCCGAGGCGTCGTACTCGTACACCAGCAGCTCGTCCGGATCGTCGATCACGCCGTCGGGGCCGACGATCCGGAGCAGCCGTTCGCGGAGAGCCTGGCGGTCCATAGCGTACTCCCGTCGATGCGGTTGCGCTCGCCCAAAGTATACGCCAGCAGCCTGACGATGACAATCGATGCCTGAACATGCCTGTGCAGGGGTCGGTTGCTCATTTCGCCAAGAGGCAGGGACGCTGTTCGCTGGCTCAGAGAGAGTCCCGCGCCGTTCTCCCGATCGAAATGCTCTATACTTGGGTGACTTCTGGTCGGAGTGGGCAACCGCTTGGGGTGTCCGTGCTGCGTTGCTACTCGCCTGTTCGCAGGCCGGCTGCGTCAGCGAGCGTGCGCACAGAGCGGTGAGAGGAACGGGGGACATGGCTGTGACGAAGGCACGCAGGGTCAGCCAATGGCTCAAGACGATCGCTCTCGTCTCACTGCTCATCCCGGTCGGGTTGATCGGCGTCATCAGCGTCGCCGAGATGGTCGAGGGTCAGATCAGCGGCCTCCTGGAGCTGCTGCTCGTCGTGCCGCTGGTAGTGCTCGCCGTCGTGGGATGGAGAAGGCCGCGCCGGGGAGGTCAGATCCTTCTGGCGGCCGGAATTGTGGTAGCGCTGGTCTACGCCGTCTGGATGTCGGGCAGAGCCGATAGCCTTCCGGTGTTTCTCCTCCTGTTGCTACTCGTTCCCATCCCGCCGATCGTTGCCGGAATCCTGTTCCTCGCAGCCAGCCGCTATGAGCCTCGACCGGGTGAGACCTCGGTGTAGGGGGCGATAGATCCGGGATAGAGTGGGGACAGAGCGGGCACGGAAGCGGCGGAGTCTCGCTGCCTCTCTCGAGCGCGATCGTGGGGACGGTGACCGGAGCCGAGGCGGCGCTCGCTGCGCTGGCCGCGTCGGTATCCCCGGGCCTGTTGGTCGCCAGCGCGTCGCCGAGAAGAGGGGACACTCGACCGCGTTGCCGAGATGTCTGCACAATGCTGCGTACGTATGCACTGATTCTCTGGACAACAGGCGCTTGGCTGGGGCATACTCCCGGCTAGGAAACGTACGCCTGAGCGCCGCGAAAGGAGCTGCACTGATGGCGGAGCGGGGATACTGGATCGTTGTCGGCTCGCCGGAGAACTTCGAGGCCACCCGGCAGCACGGCTTCACCGTGCAGGGGTTCAAGAGCCGGCACCGCAAGAAGGCCGAGCAGATGAAGCCGGGCGACAAGCTGGTCTACTATCTGACCGGTGAGAAAGCCTTCGCTGCTATCGCCACGATCACCTCGACCTACTTCGAGGACCACACGGTGATCTGGCGGAGCAAGGACCCGAAGAAGCAGGCGGAAGACTACCCCTGGCGGGTGAAGATCGAGCCGGAGATCGTCCTGCCAGAAGGCCACTACATCCCGGCCGAGCCGTT
>BEIC01000297.1 GCA_002898875.1 bacterium HR26 | reverse complement strand
GGGTCAGGAGCAGCGCCTCCGGCGCGTAGTCGGTCGCGAGCAGCTCGGCGCCAGCCCGCAGCGCCGCAGCGGCGGTCAGCCCCAGCCCACAGCCTAGCTCCAGCACCGGGACACCACGCACGACCTCTGGCTCCAGGGCAAGCGCGTCGGCGAGCGCGATGCCGCTGGGCCAGAGCTCGGCCCAGTAGGGGAGCTGCTCCTCGGGGTCGCGTTCGGCTTCATCCAGCAGCCGGTCGACGTCCAGCGGGCGCACGAGCCGGAAGGATTGGCCGCTCCTGGGGAGCGTCACCGCGACCTCGGCCAGCGGCTCCAGCCGGCTTAGCCGCCGTCGCAGCCGGATGAGCTGAGCTGAGATGGCACGCTCATGCCCTTCGGCCAGCGCGCAACCGGACCCCGACGCGTCATCTGCGGATGGATTGCGCCGCGGACTGCCCATGTCGCCTTCCCCAGTCGTGACGCGGCCTGCGTCCAGGGATGCAGCGAGACGCTGCTCCACTGCTACTCATCCATGGCAGATCGGGCCTGTACCCTATCCTAACGACTTGTAGGGGCGAATAATCATTCGCCCCTACACTCGTTGAGAATGATCACTCAATCCCACACGCGTCGAGGGTACCACACTCGGCAGGCACACGTCGCAGCACGCGGCACCGGCTCACGACCCGTCCGCCGTCACCTTGGCCAGCCGGCCCACCCGCCGCAGGCCGACGACGAAGCGCTCCTTGCCGACTTTGACCTCCTCGACGTAGCCGTCCTGCTCCTCCGGCCGGCCCGGCCGCAGCTCGACCGCCAGCGTCTCACCCTTGATGTAGTCGGCAAAGCGCTCGACCGCCTCGGCCAGCTCGCCCTGCGCCTCGTAGACGATCGCGATCGTGTCGTCGATCTCGAAGCCGGCGTTCTTGCGCGCCTCCTGCACTCCGCGGACGAAGTCACGTGCCAGGCCCTCCAGCCGCAGCTCGGGAGTGATCGCCAGATCGACCGCCACGATCAGGTCGCGGTCCTCGAAGGCGGCGAAGCCCTCGCGGTCGATCGCCTCCACCAGCAGGTCATCGGGGCCGAGCTCGACCTCCTCGCCGTCGACCACCAGCGTCACCGGCCGGTTGGCGCGCACCGTCCGAGCGATCTGAGCCGGGTCGGCCTCGGCGAGCGCCCGCTGGAGCGCGGGCAGCTTGGGGCCGAGCCGTGGCCCGAGCACTGGCAGGTTCGGCCGGACGCGGTAGGTCAGGTACTCCTCCGACCGCTCGATCACGTCGAAAGCCTTGACGTTCAGCTCGTCGAGGAGCTGGTCATGCAGGCGGCGGATCGCCTCCAGCGCCTCCGGCACGCGGGCGCCGACCAGCACGCGCGGCAGCGGCTGGCGTACCTTGACATTCGCCTTGTTGCGCGCCGCCCGGCCCAGCTCCACCGCGCGCAGCAGCCAGGCGATGTCCTGGGCCAGCGCCGCGTCCACCTTGGCCTCGTCCGGCTCCGGGTAATCGGTCAGGTGCACCGACTCCGGTGCCGAGGGGTCGACCGAGCGCACCAGGTTCTGGTACATCGCCTCCGCCGTGTAGGGGATGAACGGCGCCAGCAGCTTCGTCAGCGTCACCAGCACTTCGTACAGGGTCAGGTAGGCTGCCGCCTTGTCGCGGTCGCTCTCCGTCTTCCAGAAGCGACGCCGGTTGCGGCGGATGTACCAGTTGGACAGCTCTTCCACCACGAAGTCCTGGATGGCCCGGCAGGCGCTGGCCGAGTCGTAGTCGGCGATCCGCTCGCGGGCGACCGCGATGACTTCTTGCAAGCGGGAGAGGATCCAGCGGTCAAGCAGCGTGCGCTCGGCCAGCGGCACGTCGTGCTGGGCTGGGTGGAAGCCGTCGAGCGCCGCGTAGTTGGCGAAGAAGGCGTAGGAGTTCCAGAGCGGCAGCAGGAATTGCCGCCGCGTCTCGTCGCACAGCCGGTAGCCGAAGTTCAGGTTCTGCGCTGGGTTGTGCTTGAGGTAGAGCCAGCGCATCACGTCGACGCCGACGCGCTCGGCCGCCTCATCGAACCAGATGGCGTTCCCCTTGCTCTTGTGCATCTCCTCGCCGTGCTCGTCGCGCAGGCTGGCGAAGCCGAGCACGGTCTTGAAAGGCGCCTGGTCGACCAGCACGGTGCTCTGGGCCAGCAGCGAGTAGAACCAGTTGCGGAACTGGCCGGGGAACGACTCGGTGATGAAGTCGGCCGGGAACCACTGCTGCCAGTAGGCGCGGTCGTGCCGATAGTTCAGCGTCGAGAAAGGCACGATGCCAGCGTCGAGCCAGGGATTGCCAACGTCCGGGATGCGCGAGGCGACGCCGCCGCACCGCTCACAGCGGATCTTCACCTTGTCGATCCAGGGCCGGTGCGGCGAGTGCCCGCGGAACTCCTCCCAGCCCTCGATGGCGCGCTCCTCTAGCTCGGTCTCGCTGCCGATCACGTCGAACCAGCCGCAGTTCGGGCACTGCCAGATCGGGAGCGCCAGCCCCCAGTAGCGCTTCTTCGAGATCATCCAGTCGTCCATGTTGCGCAGCCAGTCGAGCTCACGCTCCAACCCGAACTCGGGGATCCAGCGGACAGTCTTAGCCGCCTCCATCACCCGCTCGCGCCAGGGATCGACGTCGATGTACCACTCATCGACGAGCCGGAAGACCAGCTCGGTGCCGCAGCGCCAGCAGGTGGGGTAGCGGTGGGTGTACTGCTCGGAGCGGTAGAGCAGGCCCTTCTGCTCCAGGTTGCGCGCGATCGGCTCCGCCACCTCG
>BEIC01000296.1 GCA_002898875.1 bacterium HR26 | reverse complement strand
GCGCGCGTCGTCATCCCCTCGCCTGACCGCGTCTGGGCACCCAACTACATCCTGCGCCGGCAACACCCCGATCACTTGGCCGCCGGAGAGGCCGCGCTCGCGGCGCTCTACCCGGCCGCCCAGAACCCCTGGGACTTCCCGGAACTGCTGGAGGAAGGGCTCGCGCCGCACCGGGTCGCGGAGATCTACGTCATGGGCGCGCCGGTTCTGAACTACGCCGTGGATATCACCAGCACGATCGACCGGAAGATCGAGGCGCTCCGCGCCCACTGCAGCCAGCTCGGCGATCGGTTCGCGGAGATCGAGCGGATGATCCGGATCACGGCCGCCGAGCGTGGAGTCAAGCACGGCATGGAGTACGCCGAGGAGTTCCACCGCATCGTCCACCGTTGAGACCTTCGATCCAGACAGCGCCCACCCGGCTGTGCGACAATTGCTTTGCCTGGAGCGGTACTCCGGGGCTAGAAGCCTGTGGCCCGAGCGCTGATAACAGGTGAGGCTGCGACCGCGCTGGTGCCGGGCAACCGCAGGACGGGAGCGGGAAGAGCTGCTTCGGAGGAGCTGAGCGAGGACGCCCGTGGCTGACGAGGTGCAACGGCTCCTGCACTACATTGCCGAGCACTACACTGGGCTCGAGGAGGCCAAGGACGTCGAGCGCAGCGCCGCCGCCGAGACGGCTGAGGAGATCATCGCCGGGCAACGGCGGGTGATGCGCAAGGAGCGGGCGCTGGCTGACCGACTGGCCCGCCCCTTCCAGCGTGGCCTGCATCGTGCCTACGCCGCCTACCGAGCCGGAGGGAACGCTATCTCGCTGGACGATCGAGACTCGGAGGAGAACCAGATCGCCGAGGCGCTCATCCACTTCCTGGTCGGCCCAGGGCTGGCGCACTCGACGACCCGGGAGACCGAACCGATGCACTACACCTACATCATCACGATCAACTGGGCCAGGCTGGCCGCGCTGGCACACGAGGCCAACGTCGATCTCGACGCGCTGCTGAAGTCGACGACGTGACGAGATGATGGCTTCCTTGGCCAAGGCTCGAGAGGACTGGCAGCAACCGGACGCTCGCCTCCAGCAAGCGGCAGACCGGCTCGGCGTGCGCTTCCGTAACCTGGAGCTGCTCCGCCAGGCGCTCACGCACCTCTCCTATGTCAATGAGCTCAGCCCGCATCTCCGCGACGCCGTGCGGCAGTCCAACGAGCGCCTGGAATTCCTCGGCGACGCCGTGCTCAGCTTGCTCGTCGCCGAGTTCCTCTATCGCCGCTACCCGGACGCGCCGGAAGGCGAGCTGACTGCCTATCGTACGGCGCTCGTGCGCACCCAGACGCTGGCGCGCTGGGCCCGCCAGCTCGGTCTGGAGGGTGTCCTCTACCTCGGGCGCGGCGAGCAGCCAGAGCCCGGCCGGCCGGTTCGTGACCGGATCCTGGCTGGCGCCTTCGAGGCCGTGCTGGGGGCCATCTACCTGGATCGCGGGATCGGAGGGGCTCGCCAGTTCCTGATCGGACTGCTGGAAGCCGAGGCAGACGAGCGGATCAGTCTCGACCAGACGGCGAACTACAAAGGCCGGCTGCAAGAGCTCACCCAGGAACGCTTGCACGTCACGCCGGTGTATCGGACCATTGCGGTATCCGGACCGGCTCACCAGCGAACCTTCACGGCGGAGGTTCTGATCGGCGAGCGGCCATACGGCGTCGGGCACGGGCCGAGCAAGCGTGCCGCCGAGCAGGAGGCAGCGCGCCGGGCTATCGAGCGGTTGATCGCGGAGGGGGTCGATCGAGATCATGGGGCTCTATGATCAGCTCACTATCTTCGGCGGGAACTCCAACCCGGAGTTGACGCGCGCGATCTGTGCCTACATCGATATCCCGCCGGGCCGCATCGAGGTCTTCAAGTTCTCCAACGAGAACATCTTCGTCCGCATCGGCGAGAGCGTGCGGGAGAACGACGTCTTCGTCATCCAATCGTTCTCCAGTCCGGTCAACGAGAGCATCATGGAGCTCCTGATCATCATCGACGCGCTGAAGCGCGCCTCGGCCGGGCGAATCACCGCGGTGATCCCCTACTACAGCTACGGCCGCACCGATAAGAAAGACCAGCCGCGGGTGCCGATCACCGCCCGGCTGATCGCCGACATGATTACCGTGGCCGGCGCCGACCGGATCCTGACCGTCGACCTCCACGCCGGTCAGATCCAGGGCTTCTTCAATATCCCGGTCGACGAGATGACCGCTCTCCCAATTCTCGCCCGCTACTTCCAGGAGAAGGCGCTGGAGAACATCGTGGTAGTCTCGCCCGACCTCGGCAGCACCAAGCGCGCCCGGAACTTCGCCGAGGAGCTGAACGCGCCTCTGGCGATCATCGAGAAGCGCCGGCTCGGCAACGACGAGCGGACCGAGACGCTGAACCTCATCGGCAGCGTCGAGGACGCCTCGGTCATCCTGATCGACGACGAGATCGATACTGCCAGCTCGATCACCCAGGCCGCCCAACTCTGCATGGCGCGCGGCGCGCGGGCGATCTACGCCGCCTGCACGCACCCGGTGCTCAGCGGCCCGGCCATCGAGCGCCTCATTACCAGCCCGATCCAGGAGGTCGTCGTCACCGACACCATCCCGCTCCCGCCCGAGAAGCGTATCGACAAGATCACGGTCCTCTCAGTAGCACCGCTGCTCGGCGAGTCGATCCAGCGCATTCACACCGGCGCCAGCGTCAGCCTGGCCTATCGCAGCGCCGGCCGCCTGCCGATGCGGTGAG
>BEIC01000295.1 GCA_002898875.1 bacterium HR26 | reverse complement strand
CCGCGATGCGCCCTTGCCACACGGCGACGCCGGTGGGCGGCCGGTCGTCCTGGAGAAGCCCGGTCATCACGTGGCCGTTGATCAGGATCAGATCGCCGGGCATCGATCCCTCCTCTCCCTGAAGACGCCCCGCCCAGCATAGCGAGCGGGCCGGTCGCGTCAAGCCCGAACCATGCCGCTCGAAGCCCCGAGCCTTCGGGCCGGGGGCGGGTAGAAGAGGGTGCCTGCTTACAGAGCTGCCCCCAGCCGTGCCAGTGCCTCGCGGGCGACTGTCAGGTTGACATCGTCCAGAAGGGCACGGCGGTACTCGGCGATCGCCGCGTCGATATTGCCCATGGCCTCGAAGGCGCGACCGCGCTCGTAGCGCATCTCGCCGAACGTGCCGGCGGTCGCGATCTGGGCCGTCGCCAGCTCCAGCGCGCGCTGGTGGTTGCCGATGTTGTTGTAGGCCGCGACCGGCCAGAACTGATACCAGAGCATCTTGGGCGGCAGGCCGATGACCTCGGCGCGCTCGTAGGCCTGGACGGCGGCCTGATAATCGCCGAGCAGGAAGTAACTGGTGCCGATCGAAAACCAGACGTAGGCGTCGTCGGGCCGCTCCTCGGCCAGCCGCTGGAACAGGGCGAGCGCGCGCTGGTAGTTGCGCTGGGGATCGGCGTCCTCGCCGAGGATAGCCAGCACGCGCGGCTCGTCCTCGGGGCGGTAAACCGGCAGGTAGCGGTAGTTGAAGGCTCGCCAGAGCTCCTCGAACTCGCCGTACGGCAGCAAGACATCGGGGCCGAGCATCGAGTCGTTGACGATGAAGCCGCCGCGGTTGTCGTCGTAGCCGCGGACCACGCGGTAGTGCCCGATCGCGTCGGGCTTGTGGTCGAGCCACTGCGGGGTGATCACCGGGAAGCCGGCGGCGACGAGCCGCTTGACCACCTCGATCGAGCCGCCTTCGACGATCCGCGTCCGCAGCCCGTACTGTGGGAAGAAAGCGACGAGCTGAGGCGGCTCGACGTGCTTGTCTCCCGGGTTGGGGCGGAAGATCGGCTGGAGCTGTTGCTGCGTCATGGTAATGCCGTAGTAGCTCAGCACCATGGAAGTTGAGACCGCTGCACAGTTGTTCCAGGTCTGGTAGGCGTGCGTCATCGGCTCGAGGTAGGCGGACTGCGGCAGCGGTTCGGGTGTCGGTGTGGGAGTGGCCGAGGGCTCAGCAGTGGCGGTCGGCTCGGGCGTCGGAGCCACCGTGGGATTGGGTTCGAGCGTGGGTGTCGCCGTCGCTGTCGGGTCAGGCGTGGGGGCGGAGCTCTCAGGGGTCGCAACAACCGCTTCAGCCGTGGCGGTCGGCGCTCCCGGCACAGCACCCGCGCTAGGGTCGGTGCCGCAGGCACTCAATGCCAGCGCCATGACCATAAGGCCGGAGCCGATCAGCGTTCCAGTCTGCTTCATCCGGGTCCGCGTGCTCGTGGTCATCGTGGAACTCCACTTACCGAAGTCGACCGTGCGGTAGCCACTCGCCGCGCTGGCGAGTAGGCAGGGGCTGTCTTGGAAGCAGGGCAAGTGTACGACAGGCGACCCCTGGGGTGGCAAATACAAGGGAGGATCAGGCAGCCTCAGCTCGGGCTTCCTACGGCGAGGTCGCGCTCGCGCTCCTGCCACCAGAGGGCGACGTGGTCGGCGCGGGCGATCCAGACGTCGCCGAGGGCGACGGCGTAGTCCAGGAACTGGGTTAGCGCCCGCGAGGGGCCGGGCCGGCCGCCGACCCAGGGGTGGAGCGTCAGGCACATCAGCTTGCCCTCAGCGCGCAGGACGTCCAGGTCGTCGCGCCACAGCTCGAAGGCATGGCGCGGCGGCATGACCCAGTCCACGAAGAAGCTGTAGTCATCCCACAGCCTGGACGGCGGCAGCTGGATCACCGGGGGGAGCTCGGGGTGAGGCCGCATCGATACTGGCAGATCGCCGGCCGCGATATCCATGTTCCAGCGAAAGCCTAGCTCCTGCAGGAGCGGCACCGTGTGCTCGTTGAAGCGCCAGAAGGGCGACTTGTGCCCGACTGGAGTCGTGCCGGTGAGGCTCGCCAGCAGGTCGCGGGTGCGGATCAAGTCCTCGCGCTGCTCGTCCCGCGCCATCGATGCGTAGGTGCGGTGGTCCCAGCCGTGCGTCGCGATCTCGTGGCCTGCCCGGTGGGCGGCCAGGACTGCGTCGGGCCGGTCTTCAGCAGCGCGCCCGACCCAGCAGAAGGTACCCTTGACGTCGTAGTCGGCCAGGATCTCAAGCAGGCGCCAGACCCCGGCCTCAAGATCGTAGCGTGCCTGGGCGCGCCAGTACCAGTCGTCCGCGCCGTGGTGGGCGATGACGCCGTACTCGCCATCGATGTCGATCGAGACGATCAGGGCGGCCCGGTGACCGGCCGGCCAGACCGGTGGTGCCGCTCGCCGCTCGTCTGCCGGGCGCGTGCCAGCGTCCTCGCTGCTCGACATCGACTCCCTCCCCACCTCTGCTCGTCGCAGCCCGCTGCACCGCGGCGCTCGCTGGCTACGGCGGTCGATTCTACTCGCCGGCGCAGAGGCTGCAAACGCCGAGCTCCAGAGCTACCGGCTCGGCGCGCTGGATCGACCGCGAGCGCCGAGCGTCCCCAGGAACGGGGAGCCGGCGCCGGCGAGGAAGCCGAAGTCGTACCAGTTCCCGGTGCGAGCGGCGTCGTAGACCGGCTGCCCGTCCCAGGCGCCGAAGACGTGGGCGATGAGCACGATCCAGGCCGTCAAACCGTTCCAGAAGCCCCACAGCACATCTTGCCACCACATCGTCCACACTCCTCTCTCGCTCGAACAGCCTACCGGAAGTGGAGCATGCCCT
>BEIC01000294.1 GCA_002898875.1 bacterium HR26 | reverse complement strand
CGAAGCAGGCCTAGCGGAGCCGGCCGGCCCGCCGGAAGCTCAGCAGTTGTGAGCGGCGGTGCGCGCCTGTCTCATCCCTGGCCGGTGGACTCGCCGCGCTGTCCACGGGGGTCGATAGATACCCTCGTCTGGAATGAACCGGTCAGCCGAGGAGGTCGACGACGGCGAGCGCGCGGTCGGGAAAAGCAGCGGGAGCGATCGAATCGGTGCGGTGGAGCACCTGAACCGCGCGATAGCCGTCGGGGGCCGGGTCGCGATAGACGGTCAGCGTCTCCTGCTGGAGGTCGATGAGCCAGACTTCGGGGATGCCTCCCCGGGCGTAGAGCGGGACCTTCACCCGCCGGTCGAGCTCGGCCGAGGTGTCGGCGACCTCGACGAGCAGGAAGACGTCGGGCGGGGCCGGATGGCCAGAGGCATAGAAGTCAGCGCGGCGACGCAGGAGCGCCAGATCGGGCTGGGGCTCGTTGTGCTCATCGAGGCGGACAGGGTTTTGAACCGCCACGACGGCGACATCCACAAACGTTCGGAAGAAGCGCTCGTTCAGTCGATTCATGCACCCGGCGTGACGGTCCCCGATGGGCGGCATTTCGACGATCTCGCCCTCGATGAGCTCGACACGGTCGTCCTCGCCCAGGATGCCTGCCTGAGCCATCTGGTAGTACTCGGCCACGGTAAAGCGCCGTCGCGGCAAGTGCAGTGCCATTGCAGGCCTCCCGCACCAGTATAGCTCATGAGCGGGCCATCCTCGCCATCCAGTGACACGGGGCGAACGCTCTGCGCGCTGGTGGCACTGATGGTCCACACTGTCCAGCCAGGCGCGTACTCACCAGGCGGCCCGCAGGGTACGGACGACGCGTTGAGCCAGGCCGTGGCGATCGATAAGGAGGAAGGATGACCGAGGGCGAGGAACGCTGGGAGCTCCTAGGACGAGCCTCGACACTCACGCTGATCACATATGGCCGCCGGACAGGCCGGCCGCACCGGGTTCAGCTCTGGTTCGTCTACCGCGAGGGAGTCGTCTACCTGATGGCGCACGCCCGCGCGCACGGTCGGGGTACTGACTGGTACCGGAATGCGCGTGCGCATCCGACGGTGACGGTCGAAGTCGGCGGCCACCGGTGGATCGGGAGAGCCGAGCCGCTTCCCGAGGCGATGCTCCTGGCGGTCACGCAGTGGTTCGCGGAAAAGTACGGTTTGGCCGCGGTGCGCGCCTGGTACGAAGGAACGCCGCGCCTGCCGATGCAGGTTACCCTCGATCGCTGACCCAGCGCTTCACGATCGATCCCGCGCGACCAGCACCTCCGGCTCGACTGCCCAGCGTAGCTGGGAATCTGGCGCCAGGCTTGACAAGCCCGCCACTCCCCGTTATGCTAATCCTGACTAAGTTACTCGGGATTCTTCTCTCAGGGATGGAGGGGCAGGGTGGCCATACCAGCGAGGGCGATCGAGCTCCCCGACGGAGCGCGCGGCGGCGCGACCGTGCTCGAGCTGCTCCGCACGCGGCGAAGCATGCCGCGCGTACAACCAGCGTGTCCACCGCGCGAGGTCATCGAGCAGGTGCTCGAGGCAGCGGTCTGGGCACCGAACCATCACCTGACGGAGCCCTGGCGCTTCATCGTGCTGACCGGCGAGGCCCGCCGAGAGCTGGGCGAGGCGATGGCGCGCGGGAAGCTGGCCCGAGAGGGGACGGTGGATCCGCCGAAGCTCGACGCCCTGCGCCGCAAGCCGCTGCGCGCGCCGGTCATCGTCGCCGTCGGGGTCATCCCCGCATCCCGTGAACCCGAGGTCGAGATCGAGGAGATCTGCGCTGGCGCGGCGGCGATCCAGAACCTGCTCCTGGCCGCGCACGGCCTGGGGCTGGCCGCGATGTGGCGCACGGGCGAGGCCGCCTTCGACCCTGAGGTGAAGGCCTTCCTGGGCCTGCCTCCCGCTGCCCACCTGCTCGGCTTCGTCTACCTCGGCTATCCCGCTGGCGAGCCACCCCGGCGCACGCGTCGCCCGGCCGCTGAGGTCACCACCTGGTTGGGCTGGGCATAGGGAAGGAGGGCACCGTTGACCGGCTGCGTAGTGAGCCTAGCGAGCGGGATGACGTGAGCACAGGAGGGAGCACTGTGCCTGAGAGCGTACACCCAGGTGTTGGACAACCCGACGCCCACGCGCTCCTCCGGCGGGCGCATGCGGCGGCCTACCGCTACCCCGACGGCTTCGGTGGCTTCCGCGCCGACCTCATCTATCGCGACGACGAGCGCGGCCTATCCGGCGCGGTCGAGGCCCGCTCGCCGTCTGAGATCAGCGTCGAGCTTCTAGAGGCGAGCGACGAGCAGCGTGCCTGGGTTCGAGACGTGCTTGCCTCGGAGATGGGGCATCGCTGGCCGACCCACTACGAGGAGCGAGATGGACGCTACACGCTGACCGTCGAGTCCCGGCTGGAGCACCCGCTCGGGCACCTGCTCCGGTTCCACGATGACCGCTTCCGCTCGACGTACTGCGTCTCCGACGATGCGATCACCGTAGTTGACCGGACGATCGGGGGACACCGGTTCAACATCGTGATGCAGGCGTGGATCCGAACTGAGGATGGACGCCGCCTGCCGGCCCAGTACACCGTGGCTTTCTGGGACGTCGAGACCGGGCGGCTTGAGCGCGTCGAGATCTACTCGTCCGAGTATGTGCTCGCCAGCGGCGTGTACCTGCTAGCCCGCCGACGGGTCGTGACGGTCGACGACCGCGGGCTTCGGGTACGCCAGCTCGAGCTGCGGGATCACGCGCTCCTGCCAGCTCAAGCGCTAGCGTGATCGGATGATGAGGCGGGAGCCGGGCGCTGCCCGGCTCCCGGAGGGGACAGAGC
>BEIC01000293.1 GCA_002898875.1 bacterium HR26 | reverse complement strand
CGAGCAGCGGGAGTCTGCTCCGGCCAGCGGCTCGGCAGCCGGAGCAGCCGACTCCTCACGGGTGACCGTGCCGGAGGAGGGATAAGCGTTGAACTCGATCTGGGGTCGTCGACATCGTGCAGCGACACTGCTGCTCCTGACTAGGGATTCTGATCTTTTCGGTATAATTTGATAATGTAGCCCGAGGTCATGTACGACGAGGTAGGAACGCATGCCATTTGCCTTCGAGGACTTTCACGACCTGATTCGGCTGCTCGAGCAGCATCCGGAGTGGCGAGCTGAGCTGCGGCGCCTCGTACTCTCCGATGAGGTACTCGCTCTGCCTGCGATCGTTGCCCGATTGGCTCAGACTCAAGAGCAGACCCAAGAGTCACTCCGCACCCTGGCTGCCAGGATAAATGACCTTGCGGTTCGGCTGGAGCAGCTGACGGCGCAGGTGGATCAACTGGTTGTGATTCAGACGCGCACGGAGGAGCGACTCGCAAGACTGGAAGCCGGCATCGCTCGGCTGGCGGCCGAACAACGACGAACGCGTCAGGAACTGGGTGCACTCTCTGAACTGGTTGGCGCTCGCGCAGAGACGGATGCAGAAATTGTCCTCCTCGCGGTGCTGGAACAGCACGGATACCAGGTACTGGCCGATCCTGGCCCGATCGCCGTCGACGGCGAGGTGGACGTCGCGGTTCCGGTTCGGGATCCCGATGGTCGCCAGCTCTGGGCCGTGGTACAAGCCAAGGCCCGGCTCCATCGGGCCGATGTGCGCGCGTGGGTTCGGTCGCTTCGGAGCGTGCAGTTTCGGTCACGGCTCGCCGAGGGTGGGGTTGCTGGACCGCTTCTTCCCTATGCGTTCGGCCTCCGTGTCTACCGGGATGCAGAAGAGGAGGGGCTGCTCTCCGGCGTGGGCATCCTTGGACCTCGCGGTGAGCGGATCCCGCCGCGCGCTCCGATCGCGTGAGCGCCGTACGTGTCTTGCTCCTCGCCTGCCGAGCCCGTCTGCTGGCGCCGATGGGCGCAGGTCTGAACTCCCGCGCTCATCGGCCTTCACCCTCTGCCCCGTCTTCCGCGCGGCGCGGGAGGGGGGTGACCAAGCTGGGGTGAGGGCCGATCGCCGCCCTCACCCCCTGTTCCCTCTCCCGCACGATGCGGGTGAGGGGTGACCTCCCTCACCACCAGCCCCTCTCCCGCCACGCGGGAGAGGGGTGCCCGAAGGGCGGGGTGAGGGCTGTGGGGCGGAAGAGGGGTGGCGAAGCTGACGTGCGAAGTCCCCCGTGACGTCTAGCGATGCTGCAGGGTGCTCTGCTGCGCCCGGTGCTGCGGCGCCGGGGCATGCGGCGCGTACGCCGCGGACCTGCGGCAACTGCCGCATCCTGAGACGCCGTATCGGTTGACCGTAAGCCAGCTCCTCAACGGTATACCCCGGCGTGTCGTTGACCTGAATGCGCTCTCAATACCTCAACTGCCTCGCCTGTACGCGGCGTGTTCGGACCAGTGCAACCTAGAGCTGAGCCGGCGTCAGCCCGATGCAGGCGCGCTGCGCGCCTCGCGAATGGCGCGCCAGACGCGCTCGGGGGTGAGCGGCATGTCCAGGTGCCGGACGCCGAGCGGCCGCAGCGCGTCGAGCACGGCGTTGACGATCGCCGGTGGGGCAGCAGTCGTGCCCGCCTCGCCCACCCCCTTGGCACCGAGCGGGTTCAGGGGGCTGGGCGTTTCGATGTGGGCGGTCTCGACGACCGGCACCTGCGTGGCGCGCGGGATAGCGTAGTCGAGGAACGACCGGGCCAGCGGCTGGCAGCTCTCGCTATAGGGCACCTGCTCCAGCAGCGCCTGCCCGATGCCCTGCGCGACGGCGCCGTGAATCTGCCCCTCGACGAGGAGCGGGTTTACCTGGTTGCCGCAGTCGTCGACGGCCAGGTAGCGGAGCACCTCGATCTCGCCCGTCTCCGGGTCGACTTCGACCATCGCGATGTGCACGCCTGAGGGGACGGTACGGGTCTCCGGCGCGAAGAAGCGCGTCGCCTCCAAACCGGGCTCCAGTCCCCCGGGCGGGCCATCGAAGCGATGTGCGAGCCGGGCGACTGCCTGCCAGGTTACATGCCGGTCAGGAGCGCCGCGTACCTGGAACGCCCCATCCTGGAGCTCGAGATCGTCCGGGCTGGCCTCCAGGGTGTGCGCGGCCAGATGCCGGGCCTTGGCCAGCACATCGTGCGCTGCTAGGTAGGCTGCCGAGCCGCCAACAGCCGTGCTCCGGCTGCCGAAGGTGCCGATTCCCTGCTGGATCGCTCCGGTATCGCCGGTCCGGACGCGCACGCGCTCCGGATCCACCCCGAGGACGTCAGCCACGATCTGCGCGAGCATGGTCGAGTGCCCCTGCCCGCTGGGCGTGATGCCGCTGAAGACGCTGACCGTGCCGTCGGGATGCACCCGGACAGTCGCGCTCTCCCAACCGGGCCCGGCGAACTCGCAGTAGCAGGCAAGGCCGATTCCAACTAGGCGTCCTTGCGCACGTGCCCGCTGCTGGGCCGCTCTGGCCTCGACATAACCGAAGCGATCGAGCGCGAGCGCGAGTGCCTGATGGTAGTCGCCGCTGTCGTAGTGCGCGCCGGTGGGGCTGCGATAGGGGAACTCATCGGCGCGGAGGAGGTTGCGACGGCGAATCTCGGCGGGGTCGAGGCTGAGCTCCGCTGCAGCCGCGTCCATCAGCCGTTCGAGCAGGTAAGCGGCTTCGGGCCTTCCCGCGCCGCGGTAGGCGCCGAGCGGAGTGGTATTTGTCATTACCCCTTCGACCAGCACATGCAGCGCCGGTACCCGGTAGGGGCCGGCGGCGAGCAAACCGGTGCGCAGGGCGGTGGTGGCGGCGTTGTAGGC
>BEIC01000292.1 GCA_002898875.1 bacterium HR26 | reverse complement strand
CGCTGCCTGCATCGGGACAAGCTATCCCCTGCTGTTCTCTGGCCCCGAACCCGCGCAAAGGGCTCCCTATCCCGCGGGCAGGTCGACACGGCCAGACGAGGGGTCAGCTTCTCAATGTCTGGGCCCCCGCGCGGTCGTAGGCCGCCGGCAGCCCGCTCCATTCGAGCACCTCGGTCAGGGCCTCGAGTGTGTGCGCATCGAGCACCGGGCCGGGATGCCGTACTGTGGCGTGCGCGATCAGCCCGCGGCGGCGCTGCGTCTCCTTGCGGATCGCCAGCCCGATTCTCGGCTGCGCCTCGAAGACGAGCGCCGGCAGCGCCCGGTAGTACAGCTCGGCCGCCTGCGACCGATCGCCAGCGCACCAGGCCTGCCAGATGGCGACCAACACCTCCGGGTAGGCGAAGCCGGTCATCGTGCCGCTGGCCCCGGCTCTTAGCTCATCCAGCAGGTACATGCCGCCGAGTCCACCGACGATCGTCACCCGGTCGCCGGTCAGCTTCAGCGTCTGCGCGATCCGCTGCGGCGTCGGCGTATCCTCCAGCTTGATGGTCGCGATCGCCGGCACTGCCTCGACCAGCTCGGCCATGGCCCGCGGCGAGAGGGTGACGCCGTTCACCGGCGGGTAGTCTTGCAGCACGATCGGGATCCCGATCGCCTCGCCGACGCGGCGGAAGTGCTCGGTCAGCGCCGGCCCAGGCTGCAGGAACGTCGGTGGCGCCACCATCACGCCGGCCGCCCCCATCGCCTCGGCCTCGCGGCTGGCGGCGATGGTGGCATCGGTGCCGTCGCGCGAGGTGCCGACGATCACCGGCACCCGGCCACCCACCGTCTCCATGACGACCTCGACCACCTGGCGGCGCTCGGCGTCGGTCAGCTTCTGTGCCTCGCCCGCCACGCCGAGGACGGTGATGCCGTCCACGCCGGCGGCAACGGTGGCCTCGACCAGCCGGCGCAGGCTGGCCTCGTCCAGGCTGCCATCGGGGTGAAACGGCGTGCTTAGGATGTTGTAGACACCGCGCAACGGCTCGTACACGATCGCCCTCCTGACCACTCGACTCCGCCCTCGTTACGACCAGCACCCTCCAGGGCTGCGCTCGCACGCATTATCGTTTCACGAGGTTGCGCAGGAGGAACAGTACGTTCGCCGGGCGCTCGGCCAGCCGGCGCATCAGGTAGAAGTACCACTCGGTGCCGAACGGCGTCGCCACCAGCACCCGGTACCCCTGGCGCGCGAGCTCGAGCTGGAGCTGCGGGCGCACGCCGTACAGCATCTGGAACTCGAACCGGTCGCGGCCGATCCCGTGCCGCTCGGTGAAGTCGATCACGTGGGCGATGATCCGCTCGTCGTGCGTCGCGATCGCGGTGAAGCCCGCGTTCGGCAAGCAGCGCTCGGCCAGCCGGATGTAGTTGCGGTCGACGTCAGCCTTCTTCGGGTAGGCTACGCTCGCCGGCTCGAGGTAGGCACCCTTCACCAGGCGCAGGTTCGGCTTGAGCGGCAGCAGGTCCTCGAGGTCCTGCGCCGTGCGGTAGAGCATGGCCTGCAGCACGGTGCCGACGTTGTCGAAGCCCTCGGCCCGCAGCCGGCGGTAGATCCGGAGCGTCGGGTCGACCCGGGTCGACTCCTCCATGTCGATCCGGATGAAGTTGCCGAGCGCAGCCGCGTGCTCGACCAGCGCCCGGACGTTCCGGTAGGCGAACTCCTCGCCCAGATCCAGCCCCAGGTGCGTCAGCTTGAGCGCAACGTTGGTCACCAAGCCCTCGGCGGCGATGCGGTCGAGGATCTCGATGTAGGCGTCGACGACCGCGAGGGCAGTAACCTCGTCCTTGACGCCCTCGCCGAGCAGGGTGGTGTTGGTGCGCAGCCCCTTCTCGTTGAGCGACCGCAGGACTCGGACGGCCTCGTCCAGCGTCTCGCCGGCCACGAAGCGCGCCGCGCCGAGCCGCATGCCGTAGCGACGGACGAAGCGGGCCACCAGCGGGTTGTGTGTGGCGGAGAGGATGACGCGACGGAAGATCCCGTTGGCCGCCATCGCCAGCCGCTCGCGCGCGTCGGGCTCGATCGTCGGGGGCATCGCATAGCCGGCCGGCCGCTCGCCGGTCTCGCGCACTGTGCTCATCGGCTCCTGGTACCCTTCACCCCGTAAATCCAGAGAACAAGCTCGCTCCACCCACGATCGCTTGGCACGTCTCCCAGCGTTGCCCAGGCACGCCGGGCGACCGGCTACGCCGGTAACCCGATCGGAGCCAGCCCCGCGTCCCGAAGGGCCGCGTTGAGCGCCCCGCCCTGCTCGTCGAGCGTTCGCCGGAGCCGCTCGACCAGCTCGTCGAGCTGCGCCGAGAGCTCGGCGAAGACCTCGCGCGACTGGCGCGTGGGGACGTAGTCGGCGCTGTCGACCGCGTCGAACAGCGCGTTGAACTTCTCGTGCAGCCCGCTGGGCCAGAGCTGTGCCTCTCGCATGTGGACGTCGATCAGCTTGCCGCGGATAGCGTGGAGCTCGCTCTGGAGCGCCGCGAGCGCGCGACGAACCGTCTCGCCCCCGGCGAGGCCCATCGTGCGCTGCTCCCAAACCTTCGCCTGCGCCAGCAGCGCATCGATCTGGTTGATCGTCACGTTGGTCAGCGAGAGCTTCTCGATGATCGCTTGCAGCAGCTCGAACTGTGCCTGGAGATCCTCCTGGCTGGCAGTGATCCGCGGATCCGGCTCGATCGCGAACGGCTGGACGAGGCGGTGATCGCCGACCGTCAAGCGAACCTGGTAGGTGCCGGGCAAGACCATCGGCCCATCCGGGCGCGGCCAGGGCTCGAGGTCGGGCGCGGTCACGTCCGGTGCGCCCGGCAGCCGCATGTTCCAGACGAAGCGGTTGATGCCGGGC
>BEIC01000291.1 GCA_002898875.1 bacterium HR26 | reverse complement strand
TCGTCTGGCCGTGTCGACCTGCCCGCGGGATAGGGAGCCCTTTGCGCGGGTTCGGGGCCAGAGAACAGCAGGGGATAGCTTGTCCCGATGCAGGCAGCGTCAGGGGCATAGGCCACGCTGCTGTCTCTAATGTCTCCAAGCCGTGGCGACCGGGGCGTATCCGGGTCTGACGCGGAGGTGGTGCCTCCTCGTGCTGCCTGCAGTTCCCTCGCATGCGTGAACGACGCGTCTTCCGGGCCGCGGCGTCTCGCCTACCTCGGCAGTTCCCCCGCATGCGTGGACGATGCCTGTACGAGCGCCAGAAGGAGGTCCGTCAGGCGCCAGTTCCCTCGCATGCGTGGACGACGCTACCTGGCCCGTTCGGCTCGTGCGTCGCGTGTCGCGGTTGCCTCGCATGCTCGGACGACACGACGCTTCCTTCAGCTCGCCTGGATCGGCTGCCTGGAGGGCTGTGGTCGCATCGGGTGCTAGGATGGAGCTGCACAGCGCGAGCTTGCGTGCCGGCGATGCTCTGTCCCTTCACATCGTCATGGTCTGAAAGGGGTGGAAGATGGGCAGCGGCATCTTGGAGGTCGTCATCGGCGACATCACGACAGTCGATACCGAAGCCATTGTGAATGCCGCTAATAACGAGCTGTGGATGGGCTCGGGCGTAGCCGGGGCGATCAAGCGGGCCGGCGGGGAGGAGATCGAGCGCGAGGCGGTGAGCAAGGGCCCGATCCGCATCGGCGAGGCGGTGGCGACCGGGGCCGGGCGGCTGCCCTACAAAGCGGTCATCCATGCCGCCGCCATGGGTTATCAGGGTGGACGGATGATTCCGCCGACCGCCGAGAGCATCCAGGCGGCGACGCGGGCCGCGCTCGAGGTCGCCGACCAGCTCGGATTCGAGTCGGTGGCCTTTCCGGCGCTGGGCACCGGCGTCGGCGGCTTCGACCTGGCTGAGGCAGCGACCCTGATGGTGTCCACCGTGCATCGCTCTCTGTCGCGCCCTGATTCCCGTGTACGCCGGGTCGTCTTCGTCGTGCGCGACGAGGAGGCCCGCCGGGCCTTCCAGGAGGCGATCGAACGCGCGACAGCGACCTGAGCGCGCTCGATCGGCCGCTCGAGCGGTTCGTCGCTCTGCCCGGCATCCCGCCTGCTCCGGCGGCGAACCCGGCCGCCCCCGGCGCGCGTTCCCCGGGCGATGCGCTTGGAGAACGCATCACAGGCGCAACCTGCTGCTCCGGACTCGTGCCTACCCCTGTCGTCGCGTTTCGTGCGGCGGCGCAGGTTCCCCGCCGTGTCCTCGGACGTGGGGCGGGCCCGGCATCCGTAAGCGGGCCATTCGCTCATGGCGAAGCGCCGTCATGTCCGGGTCGACGTCCTCTGCGGTCTGTACCCGGGAGCGCTGCCGTCCACCGACGATGAGCAAGGTAGGGGCTTGACGACACGACGCCCAATCCGTTATACGTCCCGCAAAAGATCGCAGGCGGAAATCCAGCGTGAGCCGAGCCACGCGCCTGCGGGCTGTGGCGCGGAAGAGGCCGTACTGCTCCGCATGCGCGCCAGCGCGCCTCGAAGTGGGCGGGACGTGATGCAACCGGGGGCTGTCGTCACCTACCGCGAGCGCGAGTGGATCGTCCTCCCGGCTCCGGACGATGAGGTTCTTCTGCTGCGGCCGCTCACCGGCACCAGCGATGATGCGGTCGCCGTCCATCGCCGGCTGTCGGAACTCATCGCCTACTCGCTCGAGTGGGAGCGCGTGGCGCCGGCCCAGTTCCCACTGCCATCACCCGACGAGGTCGGCTCGGCGCGCGGCGTGCGCCTCCTCTGGCAGGCGGCTCGCCTGCTCCTCCGCGAGGGAGCTGCCCCGTTCCGCAGTCTCGGCCGGGTCTCCATCCGCCCGCGCGCCTACCAGCTCGTGCCGCTCCTGATGGCTCTCCGGCTCGACCCGGTGCGGCTGCTCATCGCCGACGACGTCGGGGTGGGCAAGACGATCGAAGCTGGGCTCATCGCCCGCGAACTCTGGGAGCGCGGGGAGATCCGTCGCCTGGCCGTCCTCTGCCCGCCCTACCTCTGCGACCAGTGGCAGGGGGAGCTGAGCGAGAAGCTCGGCTTCGACGCCGTCGTCATCGGTCCCCAGACGCTGCGCGCGCTCGAGCGCGAGACGCCACCCGGCCGGAGCGTGTACGAGCACTTCCCCGTCCAGGTGCTCAGCATCGACTGGGTCAAGCTCGAGCGGAATCGCCACCAGTTCCTCGTCCACCGGCCCGATCTGGTCATCGTCGACGAGGCCCACGGCGTGACCCCCAGCGGCGGGCGGGAGCGCCATCTGCGCTATCAGCTCGTCCGCGAGCTGGCAAGCGACGCACAGCGGCACCTCATTCTGCTCACCGCCACGCCGCACAGCGGGATCCGGGCCTCGTTCGGCCAGCTCCTGGGGCTGCTCGATGAGCGCTTCAGTACCTGGGAAATCGACCGTCTCACCGAGGAGCAGCGAGCGACTCTGGCGCGTCACCTCGTCCAGCGCACTCGGGCCGACCTCCGCCACCAGTGGAACGACGCCGATGTCTTCCCGACCCGTGAGCCACAGGACGCGACCTATACCCTCTCTCCTGTCTACCGTGCGCTCTTCAAGGCTGTCCACAGCTTCTGCACCGAGATCGTGCGCAGCGGTGAGACGCTGCAGGAGCATCGGCGCCGGATGCGCTGGTGGAGCGCGCTGGTGCTGCTGCGCTGCGTCATGTCCAGCCCGCGCGCAGCCGTCCTGGCGCTCGAGCGCCGGCGCAAGGACGAACCGCCCGACTCGGAGGACGAGAGCGTGCTTCTGGGGCCGGACGGGCAAGTACCGGTCGTCGAGCCGAGCGATGCCACCCACCTCGACGAACTCCCTACCCCGATG
>BEIC01000290.1 GCA_002898875.1 bacterium HR26 | reverse complement strand
GCCTCCAGCATCGCCAGATGCCGCGAGACGGCGGACTGGCTGATCCCGAGCTGGCCAACGATCTCCTGCGCGTACCGCTCGCCTCCGCGGAGCAGCTCGATGATCCGCAGCCGGGTGCCATCGGCCAGGGCACGCAGCCCCGGCAACAGGTCAGGCGAGATGATGGAGCCCGCTTCCGGCTGCGTCACCGCGCTCGTCCGCTGGCAGTTGAAGTAGAGGATCAGCTCTGGCGGGTAGAGGATGAACTGGACGAAGTTGCCCAGATGATACGACGGGCAAAACGTGACCCGCTCGACGCGGGGCAGCGCGAGCTGCACCTCCTCCGGCAGCCGGTGGCCGCTCAGCTCCTCGAAGGCGACAGCCACCCCCGGGTAGGTCGTGGCTCGCGCTTGCCGGATCGCCCGGCGCATCTCCGGGAGCACCCGCCGGTACTCCTGCTCGTAGCACTCGTACCAGAAGCGCTCCAGCAGCGAGACGGTCCGCGCTTTCAATTGTTCAGGTGCCAGCACCAGGCTCACGACCTCGTCGAGATCGGCTCGCGTGATGCCTGGCTCGAAGAACGCCCGCCATGCCGACGGATCGTCTGTCTCGGGCGGCGCCTCGCTGACGCCGCGGTCTGCATAGATCCGGAGCATCGACTGGATAGCCATGCTCCGATATGCCCATGCTGGCAACCGGCGCAGATGGGCGATGTAGGTCTCGAAGTCGGCGTCGAGGCGCTCCGGCCTCAGGGGGTCGAACGACATCAAGACTTCTTCGATGTAATACAGCAGCCGCCCCGAGAACCCCAACAGGGTATCGAGCTCGTGCTGCCCGTCTTCCCCGAGTGCTTGTCGCGCCTCGACCAGCCAGCGATCAAACCGGCGCGGGTCGGCCGCTCGATAGACGAGCGAGATTACCGAGGTCAGATCGAGCGGAACCGAGACGGCAAATTCCAGCTTGAGCGCCGGCCGGCCTACCAGTAGCTCACCCATCTGCCCGCCGGCCTGGGCCTCTCTCGCTTATGGCGATATTACGATACCATCGCTCGCGGAGGCTGTCAAGCACCACCCCCGGCCAATCGCCCCGGTTCTGGAGCACCCTCAATGCACCTTCGCCCGGTACGTGCTCTCGTGCATGCTTGCGGCGTAGCGCTACGGAGGGAGGACAGCGATGAGTCTCACCGGCACGGTTACGATGATCACCGGCGGTACTGGTCAGGTTGGCCGCATCGTCGTCCGGCGCTTCGCTGAGGCAGGGGCGCAGGTGGTGGTACCTTACCGGACACCGGCCAAGTGGGAAGAGCTCCAGGCCGATCTCGGTCCGCTGGCGAGCCAGGTCGACGGCCTGCAGGCCGACCTGGCGGACGAGGCCGCGGCGCAGCGCGCCGTGGCCCAGGCGCTCGAGCGACACGGCCGGATCGACCACCTGCTCTGCCTAGCCGGCGGCTTCGCTGGCGGGCGCTTCCTCGAGGCCGGCGTCGACCTGTGGGACCAAATGCTCGCGCTCAACCTGCGACCGACACTGTTGGCCCTGCGCGCAGTCTTGCCGCATTTCCTGGAGCGCGGCAGCGGGCGGGCTGTCACCGTGGGGGCTCGACAGGCGCTGGAGCCCTCGGCCGGCGCCAGCGCCTATGCCGTGTCCAAGGCGGCAGTGATCGCGCTGACGCAGTCGCTCGCGCGCGAGCTGCGGGGTACCGGCGTGACGATCAACTGTGTCGTCCCCAGCACGATCGACACCGAAGCCAACCGCCGGATGATGCCCAAGGCCGACCCTGCCAAGTGGGTCAAGCCGGAAGAGGTGGCCGCGCTGCTGCTCTTCCTCTGCTCGCCGGAGGCTGAGGCCATCAACGGTGCCGTGATCCCCATCTACGGCAAGCTCTGAGCGAGCGGCGAGCGAATCACGGCGGAGAGCAGCGCGAGCGTGAGCTCGAGATCGCGCTCGTCGATCATCTCGAAGGCGGCGTGAGTGTAGCGGGTGCCCACGGCGAGCAGCGCCGTCGGGATGCCCTGGCGGATCAAGGCCGCGCCGTCGCTCCCGAAGCGCTCGAACACCGCATGCTGTACCGGCACGCCGGCCTCCGCGGCGATCTCGGCGAGCCGCCAGGTCAGCCGGTAGTCGTAGTGGGCCGAGGCGTCCTTGTGCACCAGTTGCGGCCCCTGCCCCAGAGCCGTCGGCATGGCTCGCTCGCCCACGGTCGGCAGGTCGCCGACCAGCCCGACTTCGAGCGCGATCGCGTAGTCGGCGACTACCTCCTGCCGCAGCGAGCTAGCGCCGAGCAGACCGTTCTCCTCCTGCACCGTGGCCGCCAGGTACAGGTCGCAGGCCAGGGCTTCGGTGTCGAGCTGCTCCAGCAGAAGCGTCATCACCGCCAGCGCGACGCGATCATCCATCGCCTTGCCGTAGATCCGGGTGCCCAGTCGCCGCACCGGCGGATTCCAGATCACGCCAGCGCCCACATGGATGCCCCATTCGATCGCCTCGGCGCGCGATCTGGCACCGATATCGACGAAGAGGTCGTCGTAGGAGATCGGCTTGCCGCGCTGGCTCTCTGGGACTACGTGGCCGGTCGCCACGGCGAAGAGGCCCTCGACCGGCCCGCTGCGCCCGAGCACCAGCGCCGGCTGACCCACCGGGAACCGGTCCGCCGGCTCGCCCCGCACCTGTCCGGTGGTGAGCCAGAGGAATCCCTGAGGATCGATGCTGCGGACCACGAAGCCGATCTCGTCCGCATGGGCCTGGAGCAGCAGGCGCGGCCCGCGCCCGCCGATGTGCGCGACCAGGTTGCCGACGCGCGAGCGCCAGATCCGCTGGGCATGCGGCGCCCACCGCGCCTCGAGCCAGTCGATCACCGCCCCTTCCTGGCCGGTCGGCCCGGGCAGCGAAAGCAGCGCTCGAAGGATCTCAAAGT
>BEIC01000289.1 GCA_002898875.1 bacterium HR26 | reverse complement strand
GAGACGGTCACCTCCCGCCGGGGGATCGGGTTCTGGAAGGCGACGTAGACGTACTGGCTGATATCGACCCGGTGCTGGGTGAGTGCGTCGAGCGCCGCCAGCGCGACGAAGTCGGGGTCGTGAAAGCGGTTCGCGCTCAGGTCGTTCTGCGGAAGCAGGGCCAGTACCGGCAGATCGTCCCGGTGGACCAAGCGGAAGTTGTGGTTCGGGCTGGCGATCGCGAAGACGGGGTGTTGCCCGTACTCGTGGCGGAAAGGAATCAGCCGGTGGTTCGGAGCCTGGTAGTAGGCGGAGAGTACACGCTCGCCCTCGAAGGTGGCGGCGTAGACGAGCTCGGCGTCGAACGGGTGGCCGTAGCGGGCCATGCGCCGCTCAAGCGGCATCCCCCCACGCTCGTTGGAGAAGTGCAGGTAATAGCGGATCGTGGTACGGGTGGGGTCCCCTTCGAACGTGGAGACGGAGGTCGTGTAATAAAGACCGAGCAGGACATTCTGGGTCTGGCTCAGGATACCTGGCTGCTTGAGGATGAGCGGGGCGTTCGCGTACACCAGCCGGTCGATTGGCCGCAGGTCCGGATTCTCAGCGAGAACGTTGAGGTGCTCGACCGTGGTGAAGCTCCCGTCGCGAATGCGCTCAAGCGCCCGGGTCGGGTCCCCCATAGCACGGACCTCAACGCGCGGCTCGGGCACGCGGATCACGTGGCTGCTGGCGGCGCTATGCGCCAGCAGGACGGGCAGGTAGACCGCCATTGCTAGCGCCTGCATGACGGCCAGCCTGGATAGAGCTTGAGCGAAGAGCTGCCTGAGCAGGCTGCCCATCGAGCTCGTAAACCTCACGATCTCAGGTTCTCTGTCGCCCATGCGAGGGTATACCGGGGCGACAATGCCCCGGTGGGGATAGAGAGGAGTGATCCTCCCTCCTTCGCCCGACGGCCAAGATCTTCTCATGCCTTATGGAAGCGCGCAAGCGTTTCGAGGGCGGGGTCACGGCGATAGGGCTTACTGGTCGGGAGCTGGCGAGTGGTGCTCGGCCATCCAGCGGCGCGCTTCGGCCAGCGCCGCGTCCTTGTCGCCGGGCGCGATCATGCCCTCGATGACCAGCTCGCGCAGGTGCGCTTTCAGCTCGCCGATCCAGCGGCCGGGCGGCAGGCCAAAGATGGCCATCAGCTCGTGGCCGTCGAGCGGGCTCTTGATCTCGGCCAGCGCCGCCTCTTCCTCGAGCCGCCGGATGTGCTCCCGCAGCCGGGCGATGCGGCGTGCGGCCTGCCGGCGCCGGTGGGCGCGGGCACTGGTCACATCGGCCGCCACGAGGTCGAGCAGGTCTTCGAGCAGATCGCCGGCCTCGACCATCAGGCGACGGACGGCGCTGTCGGTCCAGGTCTCATCGTAGGCGGCCGGGCGGAGGTGGAGCTCGACCAGCCGTGCCACGCGCTCGATCAGCGCCTTGTCCTGGCGGAGCCGGCGCAAGGTGCGCCGGGCCAGGTTGGCGCCCTCGACTTCATGGCCGAAGAAGTGCACTTCGCCGTGCTCGTCGACGCTACGGGTCATCGGCTTGGCGGCGTCGTGGAGCAGCGCGGCCCAGCGGACGGCCAGCCGAGGCGGTGCCTGGCCGACCACCTGGAGCGTGTGGTTCCAGATGTTCTTGTGTCGCCCGCGGCCCGGGTCCTCCGCGAGCGGCAGGAGCTCCGGCAGGACGTGCGGCAGCAGCCGGGCCTCACGGAGCAGGCGCACGCCGTGCGCGGCGTCGGGAGCGACCAGCAGGCGGTTCAGCTCGGCGGCGATGCGCTCCACGCTGATCCGCTCCAGCTCGGCGGCGAGCTCCTTCATCGCCGCCAGGGTAGCGGGCTCGATGTGGAAGCCGAGCTCGGCAGCGAAGCGCACGGCCCGCAGGATCCGCAGCGGGTCCTCGGCGAACCGCTCGCGAGGCGAGCCGACGGCCCGGATCAGCCGGCGGGCCAGGTCCTCCTGGCCGCCGAAGGGGTCGATGATCCCCCCAGAGTTCACATCGACCGCGATCGCGTTGATCGTGAAGTCGCGGCGGGCGAGGTCGCCGAGCAGGGTGGTACCGTAGCGCACCTCGGGATGTCGGTCGGGCGTCGGGTAGTGTTCCTCGCGGAAGGTAGTGATCTCGACGGAGACGCCGTCGAAGACCAGGCCGATGGTGCCGAAAGCCTCGCCGACGGTGTAGATCGCCTCAGCTCCGGCTTCCTGGCCGAGCTGCTTGGTCTGTTGAGGCTCGGCCGAGGTCGTCAAATCGAGGTCGGTGACCGGCCGTCCGAGGAGCAGGTCGCGGACCACGCCGCCGACCAGATAGAGCTGCTGTCCATGGGAGGCGAAGGTCCTGGCCAGCCGATCGGTGATGTCCCGCAGCGGCGCGGGCAGGCGATCGAGTATGGTGTCCCTCTCTGCTGTCGTGGCTCCTACCTGCCGATCCTCGTCGAACACTGGCACTCCCCAGGCTAGATCGATCGCCGTGTCCCCTCGGCCAGGGGCCAGGCGCTCGCCGGTTCGCCCGTACTCATTCGATTGTAGCCGATAGGCTGGTCGCCGAACCGGCCGGTTCGGCGACCGGGAAGGGGGAAGGGGAGTTGAGGCGAGCTAACTCCGATCCAGCCGCCAGGTGAGCAGCAAGCCCAGTGCTGTGCCGAAGAAGAAGGCGTGAGCAATGAACTGGACAACGGGATCGGCCATCCCGAACCAGGGGAAGGCGATCGGGGCGATGACGTAGAAGTTGACGAGCCAAAGGAGCAGGCCGTAGAGCGTCGCGACAAGGACGAGCCAGACGCGCTGGTGCAATAGCGACCAGGCGCTGACGGCGAGACCATAGATAAGGCCGTAGATCGCCGAGAGGATCATATGCACGATCAAGCCCACGATGGTGGCCGCACCGAGCGAGTAGGACGGCTCCAG
>BEIC01000288.1 GCA_002898875.1 bacterium HR26 | reverse complement strand
TCGGGTAGTCGGGCTCGACCTCGCCAGGGAGCGCGCGCGGGTCGCCGGTGATCACGAAGGCGATCCGCTCGCAGATATTGGTAACCCGGTCGGCGATGCGCTCCAGGTTGTGCGCGGTCCAAAGAAGGAGGGTCGCTCGCTCGATCGTCGAGGGGTCGCTGATCATGTAGGTCAGCAGCTCGCGGTAGACCTGGTCGTAGAGCGCGTCCACCTCGTCGTCGCGCCGCCAGATCGCGCGGCAGGCCTCCAGGTCGCGGTCGATGAAGGCGTCCAGGCTGCCCCGCAGCATCTCGGTCGAGACCTCAGCCATCCGCGGGATATCGATCAGCGGCTTGAGCGGCGGCCGATCGGCCAGCCGCTGCGCGATCTTGGCGATGCCCTCGGCGTAGTCGCCGATCCGCTCGAGCTCGCTGATGATGAACAGCGTTGCCGCGATGATCCGGAGGTCGGTGGCCAGCGGTTGCTGGGTCGCGATCAGGAGCAGCGCCTTCTCCTCCAGCGCGTAGGTGCGCTCGTCGATCTCCTGGTCGCCCTCGATCACCTGCCTGGCCAGCTCAACGTCACGGTTCTTGAGCGCGTGCACCGCCCGCTGGACTGCCTTCTCGACCATGCTCCCGAGGTGGAGCACTTCCTCGCGGAGCGACTGAAGGTCACGCTCGAACTCGGCTCGAGTCCGGACAGCCATCCCCATGACGCACCTGCCCTCTCCCAACACCGTCCGTATGCACTTTGCGTCTGTGCGCTGGTCGCGGCGCTCTGCCGTGAGCGATAGGGTGAACGAACGCTTACTTTGACCACGCACTACGCGCAGCTCGACCGCATCCGCATCAGACTCGGCGTGATTTGGCTCATTGTATCACGTCGGAGGCACCTCCCGGCGGGCCGAGCTCGCAGCAATCGGAACGGACGAGCGCTTGCTCCTGTGCCTCAACCGATCTTGCCGGTGATGTACTCCTCGGTCTCGCGCCGCTTGGGGTTCGTAAAGATCTGCTCCGCCGTGTCGAACTCGATCAGGCGCCCGGTTCGCTCCTCGCCGGCCAGGAAGAACGCGACGTAGTCGGCGATCCGGGCGGCCTGCTGCATGTTGTGCGTGACGATGACGATGGTGTAGCGCCGCTTTAGCTCGGCGATCAGCTCCTCGATGTGGTAGGTCGCGATGGGGTCGAGCGCACTGGTCGGCTCGTCCATCAGCAGCACCTCCGGCTCGATGGCCAGCGCCCGCGCGATACACAACCGCTGCTGCTGGCCGCCGGAGAGTGAAGAGCCAGGAGCGCCCAGCTTGTCCTTGACCTCGTCCCACAGCGCCGCCGCGCGCAGGCTGCGCTCCACGATCTCGTCGGCCTGCGGCTTCGGAATGCGAGCGCGGTGCAAGCGGATGCCGGCGAGCACGTTGTCGTAGATCGAGAGGTGCGGGAACGGGTTCGGCTTCTGGAAGACCATCCCGATCAACTGGCGTACCCGCGCCGGGTCGATGGCGGGGTCGTAGATATCCACGCCGTCGAGCAGCACGCGGCCACTGACGCGGGCACCGGGTGCCAGCTCGTGCAGGCGGTTGAGGCAGCGGATGAAGGTGGACTTGCCGCAGCCTGACGGCCCGATGACGGCGGTGACCGCCGCCGGGTGGATCGGGAAGGTGATATCCGCCAGCGCCTGGAACGATCCATAGAACGCGCTCAGGCGCTCTACAGCCATGCTCGCCGCCACGGCCTCGCGCTCAGCGAGCCTCTGCTCCGGCTCCCGCTGGCGTACGGTCACTGAGACCAGGGAATCACTCATCACCCGCACTCCTCGCCGCGGCTGGGGAGCAGGCTCCGGCGGCTCGCCGCGGCATTCGAAGAGCCCCGCTCGACCGGCAGCAGCACGCGACGATCTGCGCCCCTATCCGATCCGCCCGGTGATGTAGTCCTCCGTTCGCCGGTCACGCGGGCGCAGGAAGATCTCTCGTGTCGGCGCGTACTCGATGAGCTCACCGGTCCGATCCTCACCGGCCAGCATGAAGGCCGTATAGTCCGAGACTCGGGAAGCCTGCTGCATATTGTGCGTCACGATGACGATGGTATACGACTTCGCCAGCTCGCGCATCAGGTCTTCGATCCGCATGGTTGCCACGGGGTCGAGCGCCGAGCACGGCTCGTCCATCAGCAGGATCTCCGGCTCCACGGCCAGCGCCCGCGCGATGCACAGCCGCTGCTGCTGGCCACCCGACAGGGCCAGCGCGCTGGTGTGCAGCTTGTCCTTCACCTCGTCCCACAACGCGGCCGCCCGCAACGCCTGCTCTACCCGCTCGGCCAGGTCGCCCCGGTAGCCGTTGACCCGCAGGCCGAACGCGACGTTTTCGAAGATCGACTTGGGGAACGGGTTCGGCCGCTGGAAGATCATCCCGATGTGCCGGCGTACCCAGACCGGGTCGGTGCCCGGCGCGTAGAGGTCGATCCCGTTCCGCCAGACCTTGCCCTCCACCCGGGCACCGGGCGTGGTGTCATGCATCCGGTTGAAGGCGCGCAACAACGTGCTCTTGCCGCAGCCCGACGGGCCGATGATCGCGGTGATGCTCCGTTCCGGGATGACCATCGAGATGTTGCGGATGGCTTGGTATGCGCCGTACCAGACTGAGAGGTTCTCGACCCGCAGAGCGGAGGGGCCCGGGGGGACGACGATGTGGCGGCGCTCGGTCGTCGGCGCGGTCATGCGCTCTCCTTGCTTAGTCTCGAATCTGGCGCTGCAAGCGCGCGCGCAGCACGATCGCCAGCGCGTTGAAGCTCAGCAGCACCGCCAGCAAGATGATGATGCCACCGGCAGCGAGCTGGTGGAAGGCTGGTTGAGGGCGCGACACCCAGTTATAGATCTGGATCGGCAGCACGGTGAACGGGTCGAGCAGGCTCTTCGGCGTGAAGGCGACGTAGGTGAGCGCGCCGATCGTGAT
>BEIC01000287.1 GCA_002898875.1 bacterium HR26 | reverse complement strand
GCCTAGCTGGGCGGGCCAGGTGGCTTGACTAAGCCGGTGCGCAGCGCGTAGGCGATGACCTGGGCCCGGTTCTCGAGGTGGAGTTTCGACATAATGTTCTTGAGGTGATACTTGACCGTGTTCTCGCTGATGAAGAGGCGCTCAGCCAGCTCGCGGTTCGAGGTCACCCCCTGCACCAGCAGCTCCAGGATCTCCCGCTCGCGGTCGGTGAGCGCAGCCGCCTGCTCCTGCGTGGCTGGCCGCTGGGCCAGCTCCTGCAGCAGCCGGCGGGCCAATCGCGGGGTCAGCACTGGCTCGCCGGCCATCACTGCCTCGAGTGCCCGGAAGAACTCGTCCGCCTCCAGGTTCTTCAGCAGGTAGCCTTGCGCGCCCGACTTGATCGCCTCGAACAGGTCAGCCTCGTCATCGGACGCCGTGAGGATGACGACGCGGACGTCCGGCAGCTCAGTGGCCACCAGCCGGGTGGCGGTGAGCCCGTCGACCTCCGGCATGGTCAGGTCCATCAGCACGATGTCGGGCCGGTAGCGCCGGGCCAGCTCGATCGCCTCGCGGCCGTTCTTCGCCTCGCCGACGACCTCGATGCCGCGCGCCTCGAGCAGGCTGCGCAGCCCATCGCGAAAGAGCGCGTGGTCATCCGCGATCAAGACGCGCATCGGTACCTCCTACGGCGAGCGCTTGCTGCCTGAGCGGGATTTCGACCTCCACGGTCGTGCCGTGCCCCGGCTGCGAGCGTATCCTGAGCCTGCCACCGACCGCCTCGGCCCGCTCGTGCATGGTCGCCAACCCGAAGCGCGGGTAGCCAGTGCGCTCGTGTGCCTCCGGGTCGAAGCCGGAGCCGTTGTCGGTGACCGTTACGGTCACGGCATCGCCAGCCTTGCGGATCTGGACGGTCACGTGCGTGGCCCCGGCGTGCTTGCGCACATTGGTCAGAGCCTCCTGGACGATCCGGAGGAGCTGGAGCTCGGCGATCGGCGAGAGCCCGGTGAGTTCGTCGCCCGGCGGCTCGACGGCGAGGTCGACGGCGATGCCGCTCTGCTCGCGCCAGCGCTCCAAGTACCGCTGCAGCGCCTGGAGCAGGGTCTGTGAGGGGTCGAGGCCGGTGCGGAGTCCGAGGATGCCCTCGCGCACGTCGGCGTAGGCATCGCGGGCGGCCTGCTCGAGCTGGCGCAGGTGCTGCTCGGCATCGCCTGCTCGCCCCGCTTGCCCGAGCAGCTCGCGGGCGGCCGACGCCTTGGTGATGACGTAGCCGAGCACCTGGGCCAGGCTATCGTGCATCTCGCGGGCGATCCGCTCGCGCTCCTCGGCGATCGCGAGGCTGGTGATCCTCCGGTGTAGCCGGGCGTTGGTGATCGCCAGCGCGGCCTGGGTGGCGAAGCGCTCGAGGCGAAGCTGATCCTGCGGCGAATAGGGTGTGTCGTCCTCCCGGTCGGCCAGGTAGAGGGCCCCGAGGATCGTGTCCCCGCTCCGGATCGGCACACCCAAGAGCATGCGCAAGGTAACGTGACCTTCGGGGAAACGCCGCTCGCCAGGATAGAGGTACAGGTCATCGATCCGGAGCGTGCGCCCCTCGCGCAGCACCTGGTCGAGGAGCCCGTGCGACGTGATCTCCGAAAGCTGGCACTCGCGGTCGGCGGGCAGGCCGGAGGCGAAGACGATCGGCGGCATGCCGACCTGGTCGCGCATGACCAGCAGGCCGTAGCGCGCGCCGATGAGCCGGCGGGCCTGGTCCACGACCTGCGCCAGGACCTTGTCCAGGTCGAGGTCGGCAGCAATCGCCAGTCCGGCCTCGTGCAGGGCCTGAAGCTCGGCGTTCTGCTGGGCCAGCGTGGCCTGCTGCCTGGCGATGATGCGGAAGATCCATTCGGCGAAGATGACGATGCCGATCAGGACGAGCGCAATGACCGCGAGCCGGATGGCCCAAGGGCTCGGCAGGAGCCGCTCGAGGAGCTGGCTGCCGAGCAGGAGCAGCAGCATGTAGGCGGCTGGCGCCAGGATCGCGATGCGCTTCAGGCGGCGCAGCCGCTGCTCGGCGGGGAGCGGTGCAGGGACATTGCGCTCCATAGCCTGGCCCGTCCTTTCGGATCAAAGGATAGCACGACGGTTCTGGTCTCCTGAGCGGCATACCTCCCTTAAGGCGAGCCTTCGAGCGCGGCCGGTTGTCGGCTTGACATCGTGGGGAGATGCGCTATCATTGCCTCGGTTGGCTTTTGCAATGGTTGGGTTGCGAATTCCCGGAGGCCCCGGGACGTTGGAGGAGAGCCGCGATGTTGACGATGACGCCGGAAGCGGTCGAGCAGCTCAAGGAGTTCATGGAAGAGCAGGGCATGCCCAACGCGCTGCTCCGTGTCTTCGTCGCGCCGGGTGGCTGCTCGGGCTTGCAGTACGGCATGGCGCTCGAGGAGACGGCGGAGGAGGACGACCACGTCATCGAGATCGACGGGGTGCGCGTGGTCGTGGACCAGTTCAGCGCCATGTACCTCGAGGGCGCCGAGATCGACTACATCAACAGCCTGATGGGCGGTGGCTTCACCGTTCGCAACCCGAACGCCGTGGCGACCTGTGCCTGCGGTCACTCTTTCGATGCTGGCGGCAACGCCGCGACGGCGCAGGGCTGCGGCTGCGGCAGCGGCTGGTAGCTGGCAACCGCCAGAAATCGGAGCAGGTCGGCGCACGGGCATGCCCGTGCGTTGCTGCTTCTCTGGGGCGCTACCCTGAGCTCGCGTTTCGATGAAGCCGGTCGCCTCGAGCCGGGAGGCAGCGCCGGGAGCGCCCGAGAGCATCACGGCTCGCTATACTTTTGAGCGGCAGTGCGGCAGCGACTGAGGCGCGCGTCGCACTTGCCTGGGGGAATGTCGGAATTGGCAGACGAGCGTGACTTAGGATCACGTGCCGCGAGGCGTGTGGGTTCGAGTCCCACTTCCCCCACC
>BEIC01000286.1 GCA_002898875.1 bacterium HR26 | reverse complement strand
GGCCATCGAAAGCGCAACCGGACGCCCGGCGTTCATCATCCCGAATGGGATAGACCCGGATCGCCTGCCCCGCAGCCCGCTCGCACTGGGCCGGCCCGAGCGCCTGCTCTTTGTCGGCACGCTTCGTTACTGGCCCAACGTCCAGGGGGTACGCTTCTTCGTCGCTCAGGTCCTGCCGCGCCTGCGCGATCGGATCCCCCGTATCGAATTCGTTGTCGCCGGAGCCGACCCGCCGCCGGAGCTGGTTGAGCTCGCCGGGGTGCCGGGGGTGCGCCTGGTTGGGCGGGTGCCCGATCCCCGCCCCTGGCTGGAGCGGGCGGGGATCGTCGTTGTGCCGCTGCTCAGCGGCAGCGGGACCCGGCTCAAGGTGCTGGAAGCGTTCGCTGCCGGCCGGCCGGTGGTGTCGACCCGGCTCGGCGCCGCAGGTCTGGAGGTCGAGGACGGCGTCCACCTGCTGCTGGCCGATTCCCCGGAGGAGATGGCGGCGGCAATCGCTCGCCTGGTCGAGTCGCCGGAACTTCGCGAGCGCTTGGTCGAGAATGCCTGGCGTCTCGTCGATGAACGCTACCGGTGGACGACCATTGGCCAACGCCTGCTCGAGACCTACGATCGCCTGTGGGAAGAGGTGCTTCCCGGCGAGGGGCGAGAGCGGGCGCCGGTTCAAGCGGAGTGAAGCGCCTGGTCGGCCCCGGTGCAGCCGGCGTGAGCCGGCCTCTCGTCGCGCACTATGTGGACCTTGGACGTGCCCCCGGTTGGCTTCGGCACATAGATATACCCCTCCGAGGCAAGAGGCGCTTCGACGACCAGCGCATCGCGGACGGACCAGGCGGTGAGCAGGGCGACCAGGCTGTCGAGCGCGTCGCCGCCATCATCATCCAGTGCCCGCTGGCGCACCCGCGCCGGGAGTTGCATCCCTCGCTCCACCAGGCGGTCGAGCAGGCGCCACCGCTCGAGGCGCTGGCGCTCACCGGGTCCCTTGTAGCTGCGGCCGTAGAGGTCGAGCCAGCGCAGGGTCACGGCCGGGCAGACCTCGATCAACCATGGGCGGCCGGGGATCGGGTGCTGGAACGGGAGGACGCAAGCGGCACCCGCCCGGACGAGCGGGGACAATACGCCGCGGATGCCGTAGTAGGTCTGCCGGTACAGCCGCAGGTTGCCGGGTCCGAACGGTGCGCGGGTCTCGCGATCTGTCTGCCGTCGTCGCTCGTGGCCCTCCTGGCTTTGACAGGCCGTCCGCAGGGCCTCTGGCGTGGGGAAGCGCCGGGCGAAGCGCGAGACGAATGTCTCCCAGCCCTCAAGACCCATCACCTCCAGCGGCAGGCTGAACGGAAAGTCGCAGCCGATCAAGCAGTCGCCCAGCTCACTGATCCAGCGCGCCAGTGCCGGGAGGCAGACCTCGCGCGCGGTGCCTGAGCCTGGCAGCTCGGCCGCCGGCCGGCAATCCCACACCTCCAACCGACTATGACTGGCCCGGCCCTGGCTGATCCAGGCATGCCTGCCGGCGTCGCGCGCGCCGCTGAAGTCGAGGCCGATGAACGTGGTCCGCATAGCAACCCTGCTGCTACTGTCGCCGCTCATGTATCCACTTCGTTCGCCGATTGTGACTGCTGCGACAGCTCCCGCTCCATGGCCTGGTAGAGGTCCCAAAGCGACGGTGGATGTGAGCGGCGATAGATCTGCTCCACCATCTGGACCACATCGAGTCGTAGCTTACCTCCTACCACGAGGTATGGTGGGGCACCCGGTGGCTCGGTGACGATCCACTCGCCGCCGAGCGCGCGGCGAAGCACTTCACCGGCGTAGGCGGCTGTGGGCATGACATAGGGGGTGAGATCGAGCGGCTCGGCCCCCGCATACACCTCGGCGAGATGGAGCCACTGGTCGAGCAGGCTATCCACGATAGCGAGCGAGGCTGGCGAGAAGTCCAGGCGCTCGCCGCTCTGCTCGCTGACGCTCGAAGCGAACATCTCGGCGAGACGAACTAGATCCTCATGGATCCACATCGATCCGTCCTACCTCCCGGGCGGGTCGCGGTAGTGACCGCAGCGAGGGCAGCCGGTCGTCTCCAACTCCAATCGCCCGCGAAGGATAACGGAGCTGTCTCGCCTTGTGTCTCTTTGACCTCCCTCCAATGGGCTGAGCGCCGAGCATCGCACTTCCAAGCTGCGGCCAGGCTTGCCCGTCTCTCCGGTGTCGGATACGCTCACCTCCTGGTATGCTGTGCGCAGCGGTTGAACATCTGAGTTGTATCCGGAGAGGGAAATGGTCGCCTATCCGCAGCGAAGCGTGCTCTCGGTGCCTGGCTCACGGCCGGATATGATCGAGAAGGCGCTGCGTAGCGAGGCCGATCTGGTCTTCATCGACCTGGAGGATGCAGTGACGCCTGAAGCCAGGGCCAGCAGCCGAGGCAACGTGATCACGGCGCTGCGGGAGCTGGACTGGCGCGGGCGCCCACGGGCCTTCCGCGTGAATGCCCTCGACACGCCCTTCTTCTATCGTGATCTGATCGAGATCGTCGAAGCCGCCGGTAGCCGGGTCGATCTGGTGATCCTACCGAAAGTCGGGCGGGGAGCCGACGTCTACGTGGTCGCGACGCTGCTGAGCCAGCTCGAGGCGGCAATCGGCAGGGACCAGCCGATCCGTCTACAGGCCCAGATCGAGACGGCTCAGGGTCTCCTGAACTGTATCGAGATCGCCTCGGCCAGCGAGCGGCTCGATGCCCTGATCTTCGGGCCGGGCGACTACGCAGCCTCGGTGCAGATCCCCTCGACGGCGATCGGCATGCCGGATGAGTGGGACCGGCAGTACCCTGGCCACCGGTTCGGCTACGCAATGCACCAGATCCTAGTCGCTGGGCGCGCGGCCGGCCTTCAGGTCATCGATGGGCCGTACGCCGACTTCCGGGATCTGGAGGGGCTGCGTGCCGCCTGCCTGCGGGCGCGAGCGCTGGGCTA
>BEIC01000285.1 GCA_002898875.1 bacterium HR26 | reverse complement strand
GCCGGCCGCCGCGAAGCGCTGGCGCGCCCGCTCACTGAAATCGGGCAACCGCTCGTCCAGCCGGACCGCGCCGTCGGCAAAAGTGACCTCCGCACCCACCGTGATCGCCCGAACCTGCATCGCCGCGCCTCCCCTCGTCTTCACCTCCAGCATACTCCCGCCTGCGACGCGGTGGGCCTATACTGCCGCCCGGGAGGTATGCATGCCGGAGGAGATGACCTCGACGGTCAGGGAAGCGATCGAGCGCGTCCCCGGGCGGGTGAACCTGCTGGCCCGCGACCTCGATCGCGATTGGGAGCTCAGCTACCGGGCCGAGGTACCGGTCACTGCCGCCAGCGTGATCAAGCTGCTGATCCTAGCTGAGGCCTACCGGCAGTTCGAGACCGGGGAGGCTCACCCTGACGAACCGGTGCGGGTCGAGCCGGAGAGCTGGGTGGGCGGCAGCGGCGTCCTGCGCTGGCTGCGGCCGGGCCTCCCGCTCACCCTGCGCGACCTGGCGGTGCTGATGGTCATCGTCAGCGACAACACCGCCTCGAACCTGCTGATCGATCGACTTGGCTTCGAGTGCATCAACGGCCTGGCGCGACGCCTCGGGCTCGAGCAGACCGTCCTCGCCCGCAAGTTCCTCGGACGGGCAGCGCAGGGGAATGAGCCGGAGAACCTGGTCAGCGCCCGCGATATGGCGGCGCTACTCGCGGCTCTGGAGCTCGGGCAAATCGTACCCGACGGGCCGCTGCTCCAGGATCTGCGCCAGATCCTGAAGGCGCAGCAGTTCCGGGATGTCATCCCTGGACGGTTGCCAGCGGAAGCCGTGATCGGCAACAAGACCGGAAGCCTCCCCGGCCACGCCCACGACGCGGCCATTATCTGGGCGCCCGCCGGCCGGCTCGTCCTGGTCCTGCTTTCCAGCGGCCTCGTCGATCAGGAGCTGGGACGGCGCGCGCTCTGCGACCTGGCCCTGGCGTGCTACCGGACCTGGGTCGAACAGGTAGGATCAGCGAAGCGAAAGGGAGAATGATGAGCGGAGCCTTGCCGGACGCGCGGCGCGTGCTGATCGTCGGCGCTCACCCCGACGACCCGGACTTCTTCTGCGCCGGCACGGTCGCCCGCTGGACCGACGGCGGCGTCGTCGTCCGCTATGTGGTTGTGACCTCCGGCGACAAGGGGCAACCGCCGGAGTGGGACCGCCCGGAGGGATTCACCCAGGTGCGCGAGGCGGAGCAGGAAGCCTCGGCGCGCCTGCTCGGCGTCGAGGGCGTCACCTTCCTTCGCTTCACTGACGGCGAGGTGTTCGACACGCTCGAGCTGCGCGAGCGGCTGACCGCTGAGATCCGGCGCTTCCAGCCCGATCTGCTGCTAACCCACGACCCGCTGACCCGGCTCTACCGCCAGCACCCGGATCACCGTGCCGTCGGCGCTGCGGCACTCGCTGCCGCCTTCCCATCCTGCCGGCTGGCCACCTTCTTCCCCCAGCACCTCGCGCAGGGGCTCCGCCCGCACGTGGTCCCGCGCGCGCTGCTCTTCGGCACCGATCGACCGGATACATTCGTCGACATCGCGCCGGTCTTCGAGCGCAAGCTGGCTGCGCTGCGGCTCCACGCCACCCAGGCCGGCGCGTTCCCCGGCGGCCTGGAGACGCGGCTACGCCGGCGGGCAGAGGAGGCAGGGCGCCCGGCCGGCCTGGCACTCGCTGAAGCGTTCCTCGCCGTCGACCTGGAGTGACCCGCTCGCATGCCGGCACTTCTTCGGGGCATGACCCGCGCGGCGTGGGCGGGCAAAAGAGAGCGGGCCGGAGGGATGTCCCTCCGGCCCGCTGCGGCAGAGCATCCGCCTCAGGAAGCCTGGTCAGGCTTGCGCACCGCCTCGATATCGAGCGTCACGTCGAGCGTGTCGCCCACCAGGAAGCCGCCGGCCTCCAGCGCCACATTCCAGCTCGCGCCGAAGTCGTGCCGGTTCAGCTTCGTCCGGGCGGTGAAGCCGGCCCGCTCGCCGCCCCAGGGATCCTTGCCGACCCCCAGGAACTCAGCATCGAGCGCAACCTCCCTGGTCACGCCCCGGATGGTCAGGTCACCGACGACCCGGAACCGGTTGTCCCCCAGCGGCTCGATGCGCTTACTGACGAAGGTGATCGTCGGATATTGCTCCACATTGAGGAAATCCGGCGAGCGCAGGTGGTTGTCCCGCTGCTCGTTGCGGGTGTCGATGCTCGCCGCGTCGATGGTTACTTCGACTCGACCGCTCTCCGGGTGAGCCGGGTCAAACTCGATGATCCCCTGGAACTGATTGAACCGGCCACGAACGGTCGCCACCATCATGTGGCGCACCGAGAATGCGATCTCGCTGTGGACCGGGTCGATCTCCCAGCGGGCGACGCCGGTTACCTCAGGAGCGACGGTCCTCTGCTGCATTGCCTCGGTCCCTCCCATTACTACGTAAACCGTATCAACTACTGGTATAATACTAAAGCCGGGCAGTCTTGTCAACTCCGAATTTGCGCTACAATGCAGGTACGAGGAGCCAGCCATGCGACGGAGCGACACAATCCAAAAGGAGACGTGCCCGATCGCCCGCGCGGCGCAGTTACTCGGGGATCACTGGACGCTGCTCTTGTTGCGCGACCTCAGCCACGGCAGCCGGCGCTTCCAGGAGCTGCTCCATTCGACCGGCATGAGCCCGGCGGTGCTCTCCAACCGCCTGCGCCACCTCGAGAGTGCGGGGATGATCACACGCCGGCAGTTTGCCGAGGTCCCACCTCGAGTCGAGTACACCTTGACCGAGATGGGCCTGGCTGCGTTGCCGCTGGTCGAGCAGCTTCGGCAGTTCGGCGAGACCTGGCTCGCTGCCGTGCCTGAGCTCCCTCTCCAGCCCGACGAGCACGCGCTCACCACCGAACCCGGCGAGTGAGCGGCATACGCTGGCCGAGCCGGCCGGTCAGAGCTCACAGTAGCGAAAGCAGCCCAC
>BEIC01000284.1 GCA_002898875.1 bacterium HR26 | reverse complement strand
CTGCTGGCCACCCTGCTGCTCCTGATCGTCTTCGCGAGCGATGCCATCGATGGCATCGTGGCGCGGCGGCGGGGCTCGGCCACCGTCTTCGGCGCCGTGTTCGACATCGCTGGCGATCGGGTGGTGGAGAACGCGCTTTGGATCGTCTTCGCCGATCTGGGCGCCATCGGCGTCTGGGCCCCGCTGCTGGTGATGACCCGCGGCTTCCTGGTGGATAGCGTGCGCAGCGTCGCGCTGGGAGCTGGCCGGACACCCTTCGGGGAGAAGACGATGCAGCGGTCGGCGGTGACCCGGTTCCTGACCGCCTCGCGCTTCATGCGCGCTCTCTACGGCGTGGCGAAGCTGGTCGCATTCGCCTTTCTCGGCGGCCTGGTCACCGCCGGGATGGCTGGAGGGCGGCGCGATCCCCTCACCTGGCTCTATGACCAGGGGGTCTTCCTGGTTGCCGGCTGGCTTATGGTCTACCTGACGCTGGCGTTGACCGTGATCCGCGGCCTGCCAGTCTTGATCGACGCGATGCCGTACCTGCGCGCCGAGCGGGTCGACGGGCGCGAGCCGTCCATCTAGGGCTGTTCGGTATCAGCGAGTAGAATACCTGCGGTGTGTCCTCCTGGTGGCCTGCCTGTCCGATCCCATCGCGGGGTGTGGTGTGAGCAGTCGAGTTGTCTCGCCCGATCGAAGCCGGATCCGTTGGGTCAGCCAGCGGCTGGCCTGGCTGGTGAGCCAGGTTGCCCGGCTGGTGCCGTTGCCGCTGGCCTACTGGCTGGCCGACCGTTGCGGCGACCTTGCCTACCTGCTCTTGAAGACGTACCGCCGGAACGTTCAGCACAACGTGGCTCTGGCCCTCGGCCCCGGTGCTGATGCTCAAGAGGTGCGGCACGTAGCGCGTCGCGTCTTCCGGAACAGCGCGCGGAACTTCATCGACCTCTTGCGCGTGCCGCACCTCTCGCCAGACGAGCTGATCCGCTCGATCCAGGTCTGCCCCGAGAGCTGGGCCGAGTTCGAGCGCCTGGCTGCCTCTGGCCAGGGCGCCGTCATCGTAACGGCTCACCTCGGCGCCTTTGACTACGTGGGGCAGCTCCTCTCGGCCAGGGGATACCGGTTCACCTCGCTGACGACCCGTACGGTTCCGGAACTCCTCGACGCCGCGGTGAACTACCTGCGGACCAGCCGCGGACTGCGCATCGAGCGAGCAACACCGGGCGGGATCCGGCGGGTCATCCTGGCGCTGCGCCGGGGCGAGCTGGTCGGGTTCGCCGCCGACCGCGACTTCTTCCAGAACGGCTGGCCGGTGATCTTCTTCGGCAAGGAGACAACCTTGCCGCCCGGCCCGGTGAGGCTGGCACGCTCGGCCGGCGTGCCGATCCTGGCAGCGTTCACCCGCCGGCTGAAGCGCGGCTACCAGTTGCTCATCGAGCCGCCGTTCTATATCGAGCGGACCGACGACACCGCGCGCGACCTGCGCTCCGGCCTGCAGCGGCTGGTCGAGCTGTTCGAGCGGCACATCCGCGAGGCACCGGACCAGTGGGTCATCTTCCAGCGCGTCTGGCCCGAGCGCCCGGTCCCGGTGCTGCGCGTCTTCCCGGTTGGCTCGCCGCTCGAGGGCGAGCTGCTCGGTTGGGGTGCCAACCCGGCACGGCCGCTGACGGAGCCGCTGGTTTCGCCCACAGATCGTACGGACCGGCATCCACGATTCGGGCCGGAATCAGTGCCCCGACCGGCTGAGCCCCCGGGATGAAGACCAGGCCGTCGACCTCCGGCGCGTGCCGGGCAGCGTGGCCGACCGAGATCGGCTCGCGGTGACCGGCCTCGTCCTCCAGCTCGCCCACGCCCTCGATCAGCACCTCGAGCGTGCGGCCGATCAAGGCGCGGTTCTTCTTCAGCGAGATCCGCTGCTGGAGCTCCAGCAGCGCTGCCCGCCGCTCCTCGGCGACCACCGGTGGCACCGGGTGCGCCAGCCGGGCACTGGGGGTGGGCGCCTCGCGGGAGTAGGTGAAGACGCCGACGTGATCGAACTCGATCTCGGCCACGAAGTCGTACAGGCGCTGGAACTGCTCGTCGGTCTCGCCGGGGAAGCCCACGATGAGCGTCGTGCGGAGCACCGCGCCGTCGAGCTTCTCGCGCGCGTAGCTGAAGATGCGCCGGTACAGGTCGACGTTGCTCGGGCGGCCCATGGCACGCAGGATGTCCGGATCGGCGTGCTGGATCGGCATGTCCAGGTACGGCACACAGGCGGGAGTCTCGGCCATCGCATCGATCAGCCGGAAGACCAGCGGACTGGGGTAGATGTAGAGCATGCGCAGCCAGCGCAGCGCCGGTACCTGCTCGGCGATCAGGCGGACGAGCCCCGGCAGCCCGTGCTTGATGCCGAGGTCAGCTCCGTAGCGGATAGTGTCCTGAGAGACCAAGACGACCTCCTTGACGCCTGCGTCGACCAGCTCCCGGATCTCGCGCACCACGTCGGATGGCCGCTTGCTGGCCTGACCGCCCTTGATGAGCGGGATGGCGCAGAAGGAGCAGGCGTGATCGCAGCCGTCGGCGATCTTGACGTAGGCGCTGGGACCGGTCACGCGTGCCCGGCGGAAGCTGGCCAGCATTGGCGACCCGCCGTCGGGGCGTATCGGGGCCAGCGGGATGTCGAGCAACCGGCCGATGACCTGGCTGATCTGGGGCCACTCGCGGGTCGAGAGGATGGCGTCGACGCCGGCCGGGATCTCGGCCCGGTGCTCGTCGAGCGCGGCCATGCAGCCGGCGGCGATCACCACCTGCCCCGGTCGCCGGGCCTCGAGCAGCTCCTGGATCGCCTGGGCCGACTCGCGCCGGGCGTTGGCCAGGAAGCCGCAGGTGTTGACGATCAGCACCTGAGCGTCCTCGGGCTGCTCGGCGGGCGCTAACCCCTGCTCGGCCAGGAGCTGGGCCATGCCTTCGGAGTCGACCTGGTTCTTGGAGCAGCCGAGCGTGACGATGTGGAAGCGGATCGG
>BEIC01000283.1 GCA_002898875.1 bacterium HR26 | reverse complement strand
GCGTACGCCTCGTACTGGCTCACGAGCTGGCCGAGCACGACCTCCGGCTGGGCTCCCCGCGCCAATGCGCGCTCCAGCTCCCTGATCGCCGCTTCCTGGGCGCCCTCGGCCAGCGTGTCGGCCAGGGCCCAATCGTCGGCGGCGTCCTCGCTCAGCACCAACTCACGCACTAGCGCGCCGGTGATCACACCTTCCGGGTGCGCGGCGACGGCCAGCTTGGCCAGCTCCTGATCGAGCCGGTAGAGGTCGGGTGGCAGGTCGTCCGTGCGGGAGGGGCGCTGCCAGCTCGCCGGGAAGAGCGCCTCGAGCAGCCTCGTCGCAACCCGGCGATCGAGCGTGCTACCGTGCTTGCGAGCGCGCTCGATCGTCCACTCCACGAGCTCAGGGCCACGCGGCGTCGCGTGCTGCTGCACGACGGCATCCGGGACCGCTCTCTGGATCGCTTGCACGAGGCCAGGGTCGAGCGCGCGTTCGACCAGCACCAGGACGGTGGACTCCGGCAAGTCGCGCAGCAGCTCTGCCAGCGCCGGTGGCAGCGTCGCGGCCTGTCGACCCGAGCGCTGGCCGGCGGTCGAGACTACGAGGTCGTAGACGACAACCAACCTGGTAGAGCCGAAGAAGCCGGCAGAGAGGCAAGCGCCACGGACTGCCTCGATGCCGCCGGAGGGCATCGAGAAGATGCTGGTCGCGAACCCGTCGGGATCGTACCGCGACCGGAGATCCTGCACGTGCTCGTCGATCGCCAGCCGGTTGTCTCCGTAGAGCAGGATCAGCACTCGCCGCTCTCCGAAACTCGTCCAGTGATGCCAGCAGCCCCCATGACCGATGGTCAGACTACCGGCAGGTGCCGGCGCTCGATCCTGTTCCCCAGCCTCGCCTCGCTCGAGCTGGGTGCAGGCTCAATTCTAGCCTCTGACCAGCGCATCGACGCAGCCTATGGCGGCGTGTGGTATGGTCTATCGCGCCTGAACGGTCAGGGTGCGCGACGCAGGCAGGCACAGCATGCGAAACACTCGTTTCAGACCGGTTCGGCGGTTCCATGCGCGCGCCGGCCTCCTTCTAACGGTGATCGGCCTGGGTTGGGCGCTGGCGCTCGGCTCGAGGGCTCCCGCTTCCGCTCAGCCGCCGTTCGGCCTGCCCTTCGCGATGCCTCCCGGACCATCGACCTGGTTTGTCACCCAGCTCTACGGCAACACGGTGTGGGCCTACCGCAACCGGGAAGACCTCTACAGCGCCGGCCAGGGACTGCACTTCGGCGTCGACTTCGCGGCACGCTGCGGAACCCCGGTGGTGGCGATCGGGGACGGCGTCGTGGTCGCCGTCGATGGCCCGCACGGAGCCGCGCCACACAATGTGGTCATCGAGCACGCGAACGGCTACCGCTCGCTCTACGGGCACCTCGGCCAGCGTTCCTCGCTGGCGGTCGGCCAGCGCGTGCAGCGCGGCGATCAGGTCGGCGTGGTCGGCGACCCGGCCAGCCCGGCGTGTGACCGGGCCCCGCACCTGCACCTCGAGATCCGGGATCGCACCATGAGCCGGGCCTTCAACCCCGTGCCGTTGATCGACGCCGATTGGCGGCGGATCACCCTCGGCCTCGGCACGGATGGATCACAGTTCGCGCTGCCGTACGAGGCGCCGCTCCAGTGGCGGACGCCGTGGGACCAGCCGGAGGTCAGGTTCGGCGGGCCGGCGTTGAATAGCTGGCGGGACGCGTGGCCGCCGCGGTAGTGATAGGTCGTCGATGAGAGTTGTCCGGCTCCTCCTGGTCGCCGTTGTGCTGGTTGCCGGTTGCCGGTGGACGCGGAGCGCGATGCCGGTGGCCACGCCGATCCCCGTCGAGGTCACTACGCTCCCATCGTTATCCCCGACCCCGACGCTGCGGCCAACGCCTACTCCCACTCCGACTCCCGAGCCAGAGCCAGTGCAGATCGTCACACCAGGGCCGATGGCCACGCCGAATCCGGAGGGGCCGCCGCTCGAGGTCGCGTCCTGCTGCGGCCTCCTGGCGTGGGTGGATGGCGATCGCCTCCTGGTCTACGACACGCCGGGGGATAGCTCGCCCGGCGCCTGGCTGGTTCACCTGCCCGATGGCCAGCGGCGATTCTTCTCGCCTCGCTTCGGGCTGCCGTCGCTGGCGGGCGTCGTCGCCGTTCCCGAGCCGGTCAACCGGCAGACAGCGGTCCTGGACCTCGAGGGGAATGTCGTCAGCGTCTTACCGAACGGCGGAACACTGACCTGGCCATCTCCCGATGGGAGAAGGGTGGCCTGGTTGGAGCGGCTGCCGGTGCGGACACCGAGCTCCTCGGTCAACCGGGTGATGCGCCTCTGGGTCGCCGACCTCGCGTCAGGGGAGCGACGGTCGCTGCTGGAGCTCCAGGCCGCCGGCCTCACCTGGTTGCCCGATAGCCGCCGCCTGTTGCTCGGCGCGCGCACGCCGCAGGGGGAACGCCCCGGCATCTGGATGATCGACGTGGACAGCGGCGAAGTGGATGTGGTCGTTGAAGGTACGTTCCTGTACAATGTGCGCCTCTCACCTGATGGTCGCCGGATCGGCTACGTGCGTGCCCTCAGCGGCGACCCGGCCCAGGATGGCATGTGGATCCTCGATCTCGAATCGAGGGCGACGTGGCGCTTGCCGCTCGCCGCCGGCTTCCGCTGGGCGGGGAGCGGTGAAGCGTTCTGGGTCCTCGTGCCCGGCTCGGGCGAGCAGCCGGATGCGCTGGTACTCGTCGGCGCTCGGACTGGTGCGGTCGTGCGCGCGCTCTCGCTCCCCGGGCAGGTACTCAACTCCGTGTGGGAGATATCGCCGGACGGTCGCTGGGTCGCATTCTGGCGGCTGCAGGATCAGCACGTCGTAGCGGTAGCGCTCGGTGAGCGCACCTCAGGCGCGTGACCCGGCCGCGCGCGGCCGGCCGGCCAGCTCGCGCAGGATCCGGTACTCAACCGGACCGACCACTCGCGACAGCGGCAGCACGATCAGATAGAGCAGGAAGCCGAAGGTGACC
>BEIC01000282.1 GCA_002898875.1 bacterium HR26 | reverse complement strand
CGCTCGCCCAGGTGCGCCGGGTCCTCATCGACGGCGAAGCCCGGACCATCAGTGGCGATCTCGAAGAGCACGCCGCCCGGCTCGCGGAAGTAGAGCGAGCGGAAATAGTAGCGATCGATTACCGGCGTCACCGCGAGCCCAGCAGCGGCGACGCGCTCGCGCCACTGGCGGTGCTGCTCGTCGGTCGGGGTGCGGAAGGCGACGTGGTGCACGCCGCCGATGCCAACGCGGGCGCGCGGTAGCTCCGGCCTGACCTCGACGTGGACCTCGGCGCCTGGGCCGCCTGGACCAGTCTCGAAGACGACACGCCGGTGCCCATCGAGCGTGAGCTCCGCTCCCCGGCGGAACCCGAGCACGTCGCGGAGCACGGCCTCCGTGGGACCGAGATCGCGCACGACCAGAGTCACGAAGGCAATGCCGCGGATCGCGAACTCGGCCGGGACCGGGCTCTGGTGCCAGGGCGAGCCGCCGGGCACGCTGCTGTCGTCGACCAGCGCCAGCCGCTGGCCCTCGGGGTCGGTGAAGCGGATCATGCCCCGGCTGCCGTACTCTTCGATACCCTGATGCTCTATGCCCGCTCCGCTGAGACGGTCCGCCCAGTACTGCAGCGCGGCGCGTCCGGGCACCCTGAGCGCGATAGTCGCCACTTCGCCTGCCCCGGGGCGGTGCTGGCCGGCATCCGGCCAGTCGAAGAATGTCACCTCGGTGCCTGGGCTCCCTGTCTCGTCCCCGTAGAACAGGTGGTAGGCGGACACATCGTCCTGGTTGACGGTCTTCTTGACCAGGCGCATCCCCAGCACCTGGGTATAGAAGCGGACGTTCTCGGCGGCCCGGCCGGTCACCGCCGTGACGTGGTGGATCCCGCCGAGCTCCAGCTCGGCCGCCGGTCTCTGGCTATCCATCGCGTAGTCCTTCCTTGATCGCTCAGCCACTATCCATCGCCTGCCGGCGCGGCTGCAGCCCGCAGCAGCGTCACCGGGTCGCCCGGCCGCAGCGTGCCCGGCTCCAGGACGACCGCGGTCACCCCGCGACGACCGTAGAGATGCTTGACCAGCAGCGGGTGGTAGACCGCGACCGTCTTGCACGGCTGGTTCTGCGCCGTGACCTCGACGAGCACCGGCCCGAGTCGCAGCCGATCGCCGGGCTGGAGATCGCTCAGGTCGCCCAGGCCCCAGACCAGCACGTTCTCGGCCAGATCGCCGGGCTTGAGCTGGATATCGAGGAGCAGGTTCATCTCGTCCAGCACCTCCTGGGCGACGATCGTGAGCTGGCGCCGGTTCGGCTGCGGCTCGCCCTTCTTCTGGTGCCGGTTGTACGGCCCGGCGTGGTAGTCCCCGACGACGCCGTAGGGGCCGATCTCCACCTGGAGCTGCGGGTACTTGGGCACACCGCCCGCCGGGCTGGCACACACGGCGACTACACGACCGGTTCTCGGCTTGCTCACGAACCTGCTCCTTCACGCGACCAGGTCAGGCGTGACCATCCACCTGACCCACCAGCTTCCGTCCTCGCGCCGCTCCAGGCACACCACACCCGCCATCCGGAAGGCGATAACCTGCCGCTCCGGATCGCCACAGAGCAGGCTGGACGCGAGCCGGCTCAGGTGCGGCAGCTGCCCCACCAGCATCAGCTCCTCCTGGCTCTCCCGCAACCGCTGCACCCACTGGCTCGGCTCGTCCATCGGCCCCAGGCCGTCGGTTTCCGCCAGCCCCTGCGGAGGGCGCAGCGCCTCGGCCAGGATCTCGGCTGTCTCCCGGGCCCGCGTCCTGCCGCTGTGCAGGATGCGCGGCACCGCCAGCCCGTGTGCTGCTAGGAACTCGGCGACCTTCTTGCTGTCCTCCCGACCGCGTTCGGTCAGGTGACGCTCGGGATCCTCGGTCTCTGGCTTCGCCTCAGCATGCTGGACTAGGTAGAACCGCATTACCCGGAAGATCCCTTCGGCTGGAACCAACCACGACGCTGCCAGTGTGGGCGACTTCTCCGGAAGTGCCGCCACGCTGCCTTAAGCAAAACACGTGACCAGTCCCCAGGCAATTGCTCGCCCCGATGGTCATGACCTGGCCGCTCGCCTGCCGAGCGCCTCGGCAGCCTAGACCACCACCGAGCAGCCGACCGGGAACATCAGCTCGTTAACGCCCCGCGTCAACAGGTCGACGGTCCCCACGTCTTCGGTCGCCTGCAGGATGAGCGCGAGCGCGAATCCGCCGAACACCAGTCCCACGAGAAAACCGGTGACAACATAGTGGGTGATCCGGCCGTGTTCCCACTTCTGGATCCTGGCGATGGCCAACCCGAGAAGTCCGTACTCCATCCCCTTGATCATATTGAAGTGCCAGGCGTTTCCAGCGGCTAGCGGAGCGGTACAGTACGCATGTCGCTCCGCCGCGCGGAGCCTCGAGCGAGCTGTCGCCTGGGCTGCAAGATAGGAGGGCATGTGCGCATCGGGATCGACGTCGGCGGGACCAATACCGACGCGGTGCTGCTCGATGGCCGCGAGGTGATCGCCTGGGCCAAGCGGCCGACGACACCGAACGTTACTGATGGGATCATCGCGGCGCTGCGAGCGTTGCTCTCCCAAGTAGACGTGACTGCCCGCGACATCGGCGCGGTCATGATCGGCACCACGCACTTCACCAACGCGATCGTGCAGCGCCGGGAGCTCGACCGAATCGCGGTGATCCGGCTGGGGCTGCCAGCCACCCAGGCCATCCCGCCGCTGACCGACTGGCCCGATGAGCTGCGCGAGACTGTTGCCGGCCTCGTCCGGATCCTGCCCGGAGGCCACCAGTTCGACGGCCGGGAGATCGCGCCGCTCGACCGCTCGCTGGTCGAGGGGCTAGTCGCCGAGCTGCGCGCGGAGGGCATCGACGCGATCGCGGTGACCGCTGTCTTCTCGCCGGCCGTGCCCGACCACGAGCGTACGGTGGGAGCCTGGCTGCGGGATGCCCAGCCGGGCGCGAGCCTCACGTTGTCGCACGAGATCGGCCGGCTGGGGCTGCTGGAGCGGGAGAACGCGGCCGCGCTC
>BEIC01000281.1 GCA_002898875.1 bacterium HR26 | reverse complement strand
TCAGGGTGTGTCCCGATGCGCGCCGCTGGGCCCAGATGTCACCATGGCAACAGTGGGACGATGTCGGCGATCTGCTCTCCGTCCCTCGGCTGCGAGGCCGCGGTGACGTGAGCGGCAGAGTGGAGACGCGCGGCCACCAGGCAGTGCGTTGCCCCGACACGTGCCGGACGGAGCGGCGTGGTGGCAAGGCTTGCCACTCAAGGATTGGAGGGACCGATGTTCTGGTATCGTCCTCGACGGGCGCCTGCGCTGCTCGTGCTGCTCGCACTGCTCGTCCTGCCGGTCGGAGTAGCCGTTGCCCAGCAGCACGACGGCACCAGTGATGAGCCGCAGGCGGGCTGCATCTACTTCGAGCAGACCGGCCACAGCGTCTGCGGCGGCTTTCGCCGCTTCTGGGAGACGTATGGCGGCCTGCCGATCTTCGGCTACCCTCTCACTGACGAGTTCGTCCAGGACGGGTTGACCGTCCAGTACTTCGAGCGAGCACGCTTCGAATGGCACCCGGGTGCGTGGCCCGAGCGGTGGGACGTCCTGCTCGGCCGGCTGGGTGCTGAGGCGCTGGGATCGCAGCAAGATCGAACCGAGTTCATGCTCGATGCCCTGCGCAGGGTGGTGGAGCCGTACAAGGATGTCGAGGTCGCCCAGCAGGCGGGATGGGTCCTCGTCGAGGGACTGGACTACTGCTTCGACAACCCTGGTGTCGGCGCCATGGGGGTGCACTACATCAACGTCGACCTGCTCGACACGAGCCTGGACCCGCTCGAGCCCGAGGCATTGGTCTACCACGATGGTCCGAACGGCGAGCTGATTCTGGGTGCGGTCGAGTGGATCGTCCCGGTCGATGCCTGGGAGGCCGAGGGCCACGACGAGCTTCCCCAGGTCATGGGGCGGCACCTCCACCTCAACCAGGCGCTCGGCGTCTACGTCCTGCACGCCTGGATCTTCACCGAGAACCCTGTTGGGATCTTCGAGGACTGGAACCCGAACGTGAGCTGCCCGGGCTGAGAATCAATCGGATTCCCGCGGGCAACACTAGGGTAATGACCGCAGCGCTTCGAGGCAAAGAGAGGAGGCTGCAATGCCACGCTATGTCGTCGAGCGAACCTTCCCTGACGGACTCCAAATCCCCGTCGACGATCAGGGCGCCGAGGTGTGCCTGCGAGTGGTCGATACGAATGGTGACCTAGGCGTTACCTGGATCCACTCCTATGTCAGTGAGGACAAGAAGCGGACCTACTGCGTCTACGACGCTCCGAACCCTGAGGCGATCCGCAAGGCGGCGGAGCGCAACGGCCTGCCGATCGACCGCATCACCCGCGTCTCTGTGCTCGATCCCTACTTCTACAAGTAGCCTTCTCACGCCTGGGCAGCGGAACCTCGCTCAGGGCCGCGACATCTGGGGGTCGCGGCCCTGAGTCGTGCGCAGTCGCCGCGTGCTGGCATCGAGCGCGCCGGGCTGGCGGGGCCGAAGTTGGTCGATCCAGCTGTACCTCCGGTTTTTGGGAACTTTCGGCCGGGCGACGCCGTCCTGCTAGGTGAGGACAGTTGACGTCGGGAAGCACATCCCGAGTTGGTAGCCCAGCCGAAAGGAGTCGATCGGTGCCCTCTACCCGGAGACAATTCATCGCCCTTGCCGGCGCCGCCGTCCTATTTCCCCTGCTTGCTGCCTGTGGCCAGTCTGAAGGCCAGGGCGGCCCCGGCAGCCGGCCAGTGCCTACCTCGACCCCCTCGGCCGGGGAAGTCAGCCCCACGGCCGGGGCCGGCACCATTCCCCACCCGACTGGCCCCGACGAGCTGGTGCTGCGCATCGATCGCACCGGTGGCTTGCTCCCGCCGTTCCACATTGCGACCGAGCTACCGCTCTTCGTGCTCTACGGTGACGGGCGCGTGATCACGCAGGGACCACAGATCATGATCTACCCGCCCCCAGCCCTCCCCAACCTGATCGAGACGAGATTGACCGAAGAGGGCGTGCAGGCGATCCTGCAGGAAGCCCAGGCGGCCGGCCTCCTCGAGGGCGACCGACGCTACGAGCTCACGACGATCGCCGACGCGCCGACCACCATCTTCACGGTCAACGCCGGCGGACGCACCTCGGTCGTGTCCGTCTACGCGCTCAGCGAGGCCGAGGTCGACGACCCGAACGTGTCTCCTGCGGAGCGCGAGGCCCGGCGGCGGCTGCGGGAGTTCCTGGACAAGGCGCTCAGCTTCAGCTCGTGGCTGCCCACTACCGCCATCGCCACGCCGGAAACCCCGTACGCGATCGAGCGGCTGCAGTTGGTGGTCGTGCCGGCCGACCAGGCCACCGATGAGCCGGCTGACGTGCAGCCGGGCGAGCTGGACTGGCCGCTGGCATCTCCGCTGGTGGAGTTCGGGCAACCGTTCGAGTTCGCAGGCACGAGTGCCCGCTGCGGGGTGGTCGAGCGCGCCGAGCTGGCGGCGGTCCTCGACGCGATGAGCCGGGCGAACACGCTGACGCGCTGGCGCAGCGACGACGCGCTCTACGCCGTCTTCCCGCGGCCACTGCTGCCTGGCGAGGCCGGCTGCGCCTCGTCGTAACTGGCTGGTCTCCCACGCCTCCATCGTCACCTGGGGTGCCGGCTGGAAGCCGGCACCCCAGGTGCTCTGCCGACCGGCACCCGGCTGCTGAGCCACAACCCGGTATAATCCGGCGGTGGGCTGTTGCATCGGGCTTCTCGCCTGCTACCAGCCACTGGACAGCCGGAAGCGGTGGATAGAAGCGGTGGGCAAAGCACGTACGAGCAAGTCGGGAGTCAGCATCTCCGAGGATGTCGCGGCGCAGACCTCGGTGGAAGTCGACCTGGAGCCGCGTCAGGCACCGAACAACGACATCCCCCAGGTCGACCTGCACAGCCATCTCGTCCCGGCAGTCGATGACGGGGCGCGGGACGAGGCGATGGCGCTGGCAATGCTGCGCGTGGCTGCGGCCGACGGTACGCGCATCATCGCGGCCACGCCGCACGCCGATGGCTCCCGGCCGGCAACGATCCCAGACGCGGTACGGCGGCT
>BEIC01000280.1 GCA_002898875.1 bacterium HR26 | reverse complement strand
CTTCCCGATCGTACGAATAGATTGCTCTCCTCTCGCGTTCGTAGCGAGCAGGATGCCGTTGCCCATCCATCCGCCAGGAGGCCTGCTGGAGCAGCGCCTCGCTGGACTCAACCGATACCGCAGCCGAAACTCTCGATCATTTGTTAGTTGACACATGAGAGAATTGCTTCTAGAGTAGAAATAAATCCAAGAAGGCCAAGAGAGGAGGGGATGGGATGCGCATCGCCGCTTTCGACGACGGTAAGCTCGGCGTCGTCGGGGCAGACGGCACACTCGTCGATATCACCGACCTGCTGTGGCGGTATAAACCCCTTGGGCCGGAAGACCTGCTTCCCGACCTGATCACGCACTTCGGCGATCTCAGGTCTGAACTCGAGCGCCGTGCCGCCATTGGGGCTGGCCTCCCGCTCGAGCAGGTACGGCTCCGCTCGCCGGTCACCCGGCCGACCAAGATCGTCTGCCTGATCGGCAACTACCGCGAGGGAACCGATCGCCCGCCGCAGATCCTCGACTTCTTCTTCAAGTCGCCGGAGGCGATTATCGGGCCCGGTGATACGGTGGTCTTGCCACCGCATCCTGCCACGATCTTCCACCACGAGGCCGAGCTAGCGGTCGTGATCGGCCGTGAGGTGAAGAGCGTCGCCGAAGCGGACGCCATGGACGCCATCTTCGGCTACACCATCTTCGACGATGTCTCGGCCCGTGGCCTCGGCCGATCCGGGATCAACAGCTTCCTCGGCAAGTCGTTCGATACCTTCGCCGCCTTCGGGCCGTGGATCGTGACCAAGGACGAGATCCCCGACCCCTATGCGCTTCAGGTGACGGTCGACGTGAGCGGCGAGCGTCGTCAAGACTACCCGACGAGCGACATGGAGCGCCCGATCCACGAGCTGGTGGCCTACATCTCCTCGGTCACCACCCTGCACCCGGGCGACGTGATCTGCTGCGGCACCAATCACCAGGGGCTCGGCGCCTTGCAGGACGGCGACGAGGTGGTGACTGCTATCACCGGCATTGGCTCCTTCACCTTCTACGTGCGGGACGAGCTCCGGCGGGAATGGCCGCGCGGGATCGATCGGGAGACGGCGGAGCGGGTGCGGGCCGTTGGGCAGCGTCCGGCCGCCCGGTAAGAGAGGGAGGGGGCTCCATGAGGCTGGTGCTCACCAGCGACAACCGGATCGGCGTGCAGCGGGAGGACGGGATCGTCGACGTCTCCGCTGCCTTTGCAGACATTCCCTACCGGACGGCCGCCGACCGTATGCCGCGCGTCCTGGCCGTGCTCCGTGAGCGGCGAGCGCGCGTCGAGGAGCTCGCCGCCAGCGGCGAGCCGCTACGCGTCGCCGGCCTGCAGGCTCCCGTCCCGCGCCCGCCGAAGCTCATCGCCGCGTTCGGCAACTATCGCGAGGGGACGAATCGGGAGCGCCAGGTCCAGGATATGTTCCTAGAAAGCCCCGACTCGGTCATCGGTCCGGGCGGCACGGTTATCCTCCCGCCTCATCCAGCGACGATCTTCCATCATGAGGCCGAGCTGGCGCTCGTGGTGGGCACGCGGGCCAAGAACCTCCCGGCCGATGAGCGCGCGCTTGAGGCCCTGGCCGGATACACCTGCGCGATCGACGTCTCCGGGCGTGGCCTCGGCCGGATGGGGCCCAGCCGCATCGGCAAGTCGTTCGATACCTTCACGCCGCTGGGACAGGCGATCGTCACGACCGACGAGGTGCCCGACCCGCAGAACCTGCGGGTTACGCTCTCGGTCAACGGCGAGCTGCGCCAGGACTACTCGACGAGCGACATGGAGTACAGCGTGGTCGAGATCCTGGCGTTCATCAGCTCGTACATGACACTGGTGCCTGGCGACGTCATCATGTGCGGCACCAACCACCAGGGGCTCGGCGCGCTCCAGGACGGCGACCACGTCGTGATGACGATTGAGCGGATTGGCACGCTCGAGGTCACCGTTCGTGATCCGTTGAAGCGGGAATGGCCTCGCGGGATCGACCAGGAGATGGCAGCCCGGGCTCGCGGGGCCGCGAGATCGTAGGGCGGAGATGCATCAGATCGCTGCTCGGCTACTGGTGGCAGGCGAGGCGATGCACGGCACATGCGCTTCCCCTGATGCTCCGTGCCGGGCACGCATGCCTCGATCTTCACCGGCCGGCTGCAGATTCGCTGGAGAGGAGGCTGGCTCCGGATCGTAGCGGCAGACTGGAGCATTCGGCTCGAAACGAAAGGAGTCGGCGTGAGAGGAGGGGACACGATGGCAAATCATGACGCGCTGCTCGCACAGATGCTGTCCTGGCGGTCCAACCGACGCGCTCTGCTCAAGCGGGCTGCGATCCTCGGCCTTGGCGCCCCAGCCCTGGCCGGACTCGGAGCCGCCTGCCGCGCTGGAGAGCCGGCCGCTCCCAGCCCGGCAGCCCCGTCCGCCAGCCCGCAGGCGACGTCGCCGGCTGCCCAGCAGACCCCGGCAGCCGCGCAGCCGACGCAGGCCCCCACGACCGCGGGCGAGCCACGCCGCGGCGGCCGTCTGCGGGTGGCCACGACCGGGCAGCCAGCCGGGCTGGATATGCACATCCGTGCGCAGCGGACCATCACGCTGATCGGCTGGCACATGTATGAGGCGCTCTTCACCTTCGACGGCAACTACGAGACCGTCCCCATGCTCGCTGCCGGGTACGAGGTCAGCGACGATGGCCTGACGGCGACCATTCCGCTGCGCCGGGGTGTCCGCTTCCACAATGGCGAGGAGATGCGCGCAGCCGACGTAATCGCCTCGTTCGAGCGCTGGGCCGAGGTTAGCAGCCTCGGTATCGCGATCAGCGAGTTCCTGCGTGAGGTGGTTGCAGTCGACGACTACACGGTCGAGTTCCGGCTGTCGAGTCCACTCGTCGCCCTGCCCAGCATGCTGGCCCGCCAGAGCGGTGGCCTCTCCATCCATCCCAAGAGCGTGCTGGACCAGGTCGGTACCGAGCCGCTCACGCCCGATCTGTACATCGGCACCGGGCCCTACCAGCTCGTCGATTTCCAGCCCGACCGCTTCACCCTGCTCCGGCGCTTCGAC
>BEIC01000279.1 GCA_002898875.1 bacterium HR26 | reverse complement strand
GTCATCGCCGAGATCGGCGAGGGAGACATCGTCGACGCTCGCCACCTCGCCATCCTCGCCGCCCTCCGCGCGGCCGACGGGCATGGCGAGCTGCCAGCGCTACCGGAGTCGCTCCAGCCCTACGCCGAGGTGCTGCTCGAGCGGCTGGGCCAGCTCCCGGAGACTCCAACCCGGCTGGCGCTGCAGATGATCCGGGAGACCCTGCGCCGGCTCCGCCGCGAGCGCCACGACGAGCGCATGCGCCTGCTCCAGGCCGAGATCCGCGCCGCCGAGGCGAGCGGCGACCGCGAAACACTGCTCCAGGCGCTGGCGCTGGTGGAACAGCTCAAGCGCCGCTACCCCGAGTTCTACCCGGCGCCGAGCCCGTACTTCCCCGACACGCGCACCAACACCTTCGGGACCTGAGTGCCCGCGGCCTGTCGGCCGCGCCGCTGGGGCCTCACCTATGCCGAGGATGCAGATCATGGAGTTCACGGGAGCGCACGCCTCGCGACCCGGGTGCCCGGCCCAGGCTCACTCGGCGCCGAGCAGCACTGCGTCGATGAGGCGAGTTGTCCCGAGCCAGGCGGCGAGGGAGAGGATAGCCGGGCGGTCGACGACCACCAGCTCCTCCATCGTGCCAGCGTCGGCGACGCTCACGTAGTCGAGCCTGATCAGCGGCTCCTCGGCCAGTCGAGCGCGCACGGCCTGGCGCAGCGTCTCAGCGTCCCGCGCTCCTTCTTGCCAGAGTGCCCGCGCGTGGGCCAGCGCGGCGTAGAGTGCCGGAGCGACCCGCCGCTCCTCGGGGCTGAGGTATACGTTGCGACTGCTACAAGCCAGCCCGTCCTCCTCGCGCACGGTCGGCACTGCCACGATCTCGACCGGGATCGCGAGGTCTGCGACCAGCTTGCGGATCACCACCACCTGCTGGGCATCTTTCCAGCCGAAGTAGGCGCGGTGTGGCCCGACGATCATGAAGAGCTTGGTCACCACGGTAGCCACCCCGCGGAAGTGTCCCGGGCGGCTCGCCCCTTCCAGCCGCTCGCCGATCGGCCCGACGTCGACCGCGGTCGAGAAGCCGGGCGGGTAGATCTCTGCCACCCTGGGGGCGAAGACGAGGTCGACCTGCTCATCCTGCAGCAGCCGAAGGTCTCGCTGCAGATCGCGCGGGTAACGCTCGAAGTCCTCGTGGGGACCGAACTGCAGCGGGTTCACGAAGATGCTGACGGCGACGGCGTTGTTCTCGCGCCGCGCTCGACGAACCAGCTCCAGGTGACCGGCGTGGAGGTACCCCATGGTGGGCACGAAGCCGACCGAGCCCGTCACGTGCCCGCGCCAGGCTCGGACCTGCTCAATCCGCTCTGCGACGAGCATCGTCCTGCTCCGAGAGACGGCGCGCTTGCTCTGCGAACTGCCGCGCCAGGTCGTCGAGCCACGTCGTGTCGAAGTCTTTCGGAAGCTGGAAGCTCTCGGCCATGGTCGGGAACTCGCCGCTCCGGACCGCCTCGGCGTAGCGGGCGAGCGCATCGCGGATCAGCTCGCCCGCTTCCAGGAAGGGCTTAGAGTGCCGCGGCAGTGGCCCGGGCAGGAGATGAAGGAGATCGGCGATGACCTGCACTTGGCCGTCGCAGTGTGGCCCGGCGCCGATACCGATCGTCGGGATCTCCAGCAGTTCCGTCACCACCCGGGCGACCGGGGCGGGAATGCCCTCCAGCACCAGCGAGAAGATGCCGACCTCTTGCAGCATGAGAGCATCCTCGATGAGCCGCTGGATCTGGTCTCTGGTCCTGGCCTGCACGCGAAAGCCGCCCATCTGGTGGACCGACTGCGGAAGCAGCCCGAGGTGGCCCATCACCGGGATTCCGGCGTCGACGATCTTGCGCACTTGCTCGATGATCGACCGTCCTCCCTCCAGCTTGACGGCCTGCGCGCCGCCCTCCTGGATGAGCCGGCCGGCGTTGCGCACCGCCTCCTCGCTGCTGACCTGGTAGGTCAGAAATGGCATATCGGCGACGACCATCGCGCGCTGCGTGCCGCGCACGACGGCCCGGGTGTGGTGGATCATCTCCTCGAGTGTGACCGGAAGCGTCGTCTCGTACCCCAGGGCCGTCATCCCGAGCGAGTCGCCCACCAGCACGATCGGGATCCCAGCCTCATCGAGCAGGCGAGCCAGCGGATAGTCGTAGGCCGTCACCATCGCGATCCGCTGGCCACTGCGCTTCATCTCTGCCAGGTCGCGCACTGTGATCCGCATCGCTGTGCCCTCACGACTCCTGCTCCGCCTCTACCGCTGCGAGGATCGCCCGGGCTGTCGCCGCATCAAGCCCTCGCTGCTCCGCGAGTGCGACTGTCTGCCTGGTGATGTCGCGATACAAGCCTAGCAACTCAGGAAGCCGCTCCGCTAGCGCGGAGACGTGCCGCCGCACCGTCTCGACGTCGCCGCGAGCGACCGGGCCGGTCAGCGCCTGCGCCGCGCCGAGGCGCTCGATGTTCTCTACGGTGGTGCGCATGAGCGGTGCCAGGCCGCGCACGGCATCCTCAGGTGGTAGCCCGAGCTCCTGCCAGATTTGCGCCGCGACCGCCGCAAGCGTGACCACCGCGTTGGAGGCGAAGACTGCCGCCGCGTGGTACAGCGCCCGGTTCGGGCCGTCCACCGCCAGCGGGTAGCCGCCGAGCCGGCAGGCGAGCACTTCCAGGTAGCCGCGCAGCGGCTCCCCGGCCTCGATCCCGAAGACGCACCCGGCGAGCCGCTCGGCGTCCGCCTCGGTGCCGGCGAACGTCTGTACCGGGTGGAAGCCGCCGACCCAGGCGCCAGCCTGCCGTGCCCGCTCCAGGACATCCAGCCCGTGGGCGCCGCTGCAGTGGACGGCCGCCATCCCAGGATGCCACTGCAGTGCCGAGCAGACCGGCTCGATCGCGTCGTCCGGCACGGTCAAGAACACCAGCTCGCAGGAGTCGACCACCGCCTGGGGAGAGCCGGCGACCGAGCAGCCGGGGATGCGGTGGGCCAGCGCCTCAGCGCGCTCGCGCCGGCGGCCGTACACTATGGTCACGGCCTCGCCGCAGCGCGCCAGCGCTACCGCAAGCGCGCTTCCCAGCCTCCCCGGCCCGATCAGGCC
>BEIC01000278.1 GCA_002898875.1 bacterium HR26 | reverse complement strand
CGCGCTCAGTGAGAGCAGGCTCATCGCCCGGCCCGGCCAGGCTCAGGATCGTCACCTCGTGTGCCCTGGCGACCTCGCGGATTAGGGAATACATGCGGATCGCGCCGCCGAAGTCGGGCGGTGCCGGCAGGTATGGCGTCACGAACAGTACCCGCATGCGGTCCTGTCGCCCTTCTCCGCGCCACCGGAATCCGCAGCTTCTCCTCGCGTGGAGGAGAAGCTTCCACGCTCATCATGGTACAGGGAACTCCCGGCCGACGAGCGAGATCGGCCGGGAGTTCCCTCTACCCGCTCGGTCGCCTCGCCCTCGCGAGCGCCAGGTCCGAGGTTTCACCCCCGCCACGCCAAGCACCCGGCCGGCATGCGGAGAGCGGACCATTCGGCCCGCGGCCTGCGAGGTCTTACGACGGGCACGAGCCCGCCGTTACGGCCCGGCTTGCTGCGACAGTTGTTGCCCGAGCTGGTGCTCCATCTGCTCGACCTTCCGCGCCATCTCCTGCTCGTGGCGCAGGTTCTCCTGGAGGAGTTGGGCAACCTGGAGGTGTCCCATCCGCTTGGCCTGCTCGATCAGCCCCTGGTAGGTGGCAACCTCGTAGTGCTCGGTCTTCGCGGCTGCACCCAGATGATAGAGGGTCATGAGATTCGCCGGGACACTTTGCTGGGCAAACTGCTGGTGATCCTGGTGCAGACCCTCGACTGCATAGCACGGAACCCGCTGCGGCGGGATACCCAGTGCCTGGAAGGCGTGCTCGAGGTTCTGGATCTGCTGCTGCGTTTCCTGCCGGTGGTGCTCCAGCGCCTGCTTAACCTGCGCATTCTGCTCCATGCCGGCCGTCTGGTTGAGCATTTGCAGGATGCGTTGTTCGGCATCGTACGTCGTCGCTAGCCCATGGATGAAGAGATCGTGCGGGCTGCGGATTGCCTGCGTCGCCATGATCGCGTCTCCTTCCGGGCTTGTCACCAACCACGTCTTGGACCGCTCGACGTGCGGGAGCCTTACTCGGCCTCGAAACTGCGGCTGGCCCTCGCCCTCCACCAGGCGACCTTGCCGTGCAGTCTACCGGCACGCCTCGGCCCCCTGCCCTCGGGCATCACCGGCAGGCTCAACCCCAGGGGCAATGTTATGTCTACCACACTCGCCTCTCCGGCACAAGCCGAGATCGGCCGAGAGCGCCTGTGGTCATGAGTTGCGTATCAGGCGATCCTGTTGGCGCGTCCCCAGTGGTGCTCGAGAACATCGGCCAACCCGGCTGCAACTAGAACCTGTCGAACCTCGTCCGGACTGCGCCGCGGAACCGGGAGCTGCTCCTCGCTCGCCAGCCGCAGCAGCAGCCGGGCGGCCAGCGCTGTGCCCATCTGCAAACCTCGCCGCGTCACCTTGTCCACGGTGTCGGCCTCGGTATGCCCCCAGCCACGACCGATCATCCCCTGGGTCGCGTCGCGGCTCTGGAGCGTGGCGGTGGGGTAGCCGGCCAGGAAGAAGGGGAAGTGGTCGGAGTGCGGCGAGATGCGGTCGCGCACGGCGAAGGGGTAGTGCAACTGCTCGGCAAGCTGGTTGAAGTAACGTGCGAGATCCTGGTTACCGGTCACTGTCACCTGCTCGTTGCCACCCTGGCCCCGGCCCGCGCCGTCCAGGTTGAGCATGAAGCCGACCGTCTCCTGCTCGCCGCCCTGGGCGTAGCGGTCGCAGTGATGCCAGGAGCCGAGCAAGCCCAGCTCCTCGCAAGCGAACCAGAGCAGCCGAATCGTGCGTGGCAGCCGCCCGGCATGAGGGGCCAGCACCCGGGCCAGCTCGAGGGCGACGACGGCCCCGGCCGCGTTGTCGGTCGCTCCCTGAGCAATGTCGTGCCCGTCGTAGTGGGCACCGGCCAGGATGAGCTCTCGCGCCGACCCGTCTCCGGGGACGTCAGCGACGACGTTGTAGGCGTGCGAGCGGAAGACCCGGTTGCGGAGCCGGATCCGACCTCGCAGCTCGCCGTGCGCCGCTAGGCGGCGGATCATCTCCCCCGCCTCGTAGCTGATGCCGAGCCCAGGGATCGGAGCGGTGTGGTCCAACGCGCCTGGCCCACCCGGGTTGCGGGCGTAGAGTGCTCCGGTGATACGCAGCATCCCTGGATTGCGGTTAGTGAAGACGCAGGCGACCGCGCCGCCTTCGACCGCCCGACGGTACTTGTCGGTGCGATGGCTGCGCTCGACCCCAGGCACATCGGTCTCGGCGTCGGTGAGCACGATGGCACCGCGCACGCGCTCGCCAGCCTCGGCGAAGTCCGCAGCCTCCCCGGCACCGACATCCACGATCGCCCCTTCGAGGTCGGCCGTACCAGAGTACGGCATGGCGAGCGCGCTGAAGCTGCGCTCGACCGGTGCGGAGAGGGCGAAGAAGCACTCGCCGCGCTCCCAGCTATAGACCGGGAACTCCTCCAGCCGCACTTGCTCTAAACCATACTCGCGCAGCTTGCGCTGGAGGAACTCGGCCGCCGCGTGCTCGCTGGCGCTCCCGCCGAAGCGATGGCCGATACCGTCGCACAGGTACACCAGGTTCCGGTACGGCTCATCGGAGGTCCAGATCTCGCCCAGCACTTGCCGCTCGATCTCACGCAGCGCCGCGGCCATACTCTGGTCCTTTCTGCCTGCCTTCCCTCTCGATCGTGGCGATTGTACCAACCTCGATCCGGCCCCGGACCGGCCGTGCGCGGGAGAAGGGCAGCGAAACTGCCGCCTACGCCGCCTGGAAGTGGCGTGCCGTCGCCTCCCCCGGGTGCTCGCCCCGTGCGCTATGGTTGAAGAGATCTGCCTGCTGGCAGGAGCGGAGGGAGAGCCATGCTCGACCGGCTCACTAAACTCGCGGCTGACAGCCTCCGGCACGACTATCCCGACATCGAGCAGATCCGGATCCTGGACCTGGAGGAGACAGGAGGGCACGCCAGCGCGCCGCAGTGGAACGTTCGCCTCACCTGGCTGGCCGGCCGAGTGCGCCATCTCAACACGTACGTCGCGCGATCCGTACCAGGCCAGGCCGACCCGGCCCGATTGGCCGAGCTAGGGCGCCGGCTGAGCGAGGCCGGCGTCCCGGTCCCGGCGCTGATCGGCGCCTCGACGG
>BEIC01000277.1 GCA_002898875.1 bacterium HR26 | reverse complement strand
GCGCCCCAAACCAGCGTGCGCCGAGACGCGACCGCTCTCATCGAGCGAGCGGAGCCGATCGCCCCACGCCGGAAAGGCGGAGGAGAGATCGATGGCGCGTTTCCTCTCTGCCCTGTCAACCGTCCTGATAACCGGCGGGATCGCGGGACTCCTTGTCTGGATGACGCTCAACGACGCACTCGAGGGCCGAGCAAGCGCGGGACAGATCTGGCTCGGACTCGTGGCACTCATCGGACTGGTGGCCCTGCTCGGCTGGTTCAAGCGCTTCCTCGAGCGCTGGCAGGACACGGTGTAGCACTCCCGGAGCAGGAGGTGAACCCGTGGAGCGGCAAAAGCAGCCTGGCACGGTGGCCTCTCCAGAGGAGAGCGCTGGCACGGCTGGTGAGGGTCATCCGTACGGCACACTTTTCCTTCTCCTCGTGTACCTGATCGTCGTCATCGCCATCTGGGGCACGGTGTACCTGACGATGCTGGAGCGAGGCTAGCAATGCACGTCGAACGGTACGAGAAGATCTTCATGGCGCTCACCCTCGTCGTGCTCCTGGCTGCGCTGGCAGCGATCGGCGCGGGTGTTTTCGCCGCAGGGGTGCACTTGCCGTCGCCATCCGGGCGGATGGATCCGAAGGCAATCCGGCAGACGCCCCCGTTCGATCGGCCGGGGATACGCGAGGTCGCACCGGGGGAGTACGAGGCCGTGATCATCGCGCGGGCGTGGGCCTTCGAGCCGAACGAGATCCGCGTGCCTCGCGGCTCGACCGTCCGCTTCCGCGTCGCCAGCGCTGACGTGATTCACGGCTTCCTGGTCGAGAACACGAATGTCAACGTGATGGTAATCCCTGGGCAGGTCGCCGAGGTGACGGCGCGCTTCGAGCGGCCAGGCGAGTACGTCTTCCTCTGTCATGAGTACTGCGGGTTTGGGCATCACCAGATGTTCGGAAAGGTGATCGTCGAATGAGCAGCATCGCGCGAGCTGCCGGTGTGGAGTACACCAGGGCGGGGGAGACGATCTATCTAGCCGAGCAGCTCTGGCCAATCCGGGGCCAGCTCTACCTGGGGCTTATTGGTCTGGCTATCGGCGGCTACATGGGCCTGCTCCAGGCACTGGAGCGAATCGGCATCAACCTCTATTCCGCGCACTTCCTGAGGAGCTACTACCAGGGGCTGACGCTGCACGGGGTGCTGCTCGCTTTCCTGTTTACCTTCGCGTTCTCTAACAGCTTTCTCTCCCTGACCACGGTCCGTGGCTTCCAGCGCCCGCTGGCCAGCACCTGGCTCGCTCATGGGGCCTTCTGGACGATGCTCGCCGGCACGGTACTCGCCGCCTTCGCTATCCTGACCAACCAGGCCACAGTGCTCTTTACCTTCTATGCCCCCTTGAAGGCCAGCTCGCTCTTCTACCTGGGCGCCGTCTTCCTGGTGATCTCGACCTGGCTGACCTCGGCGAACCAGCTTCTCACCCTCCGCGCCTGGCGGCGCGAGCACCCGGGCGAGCCGATCCCACTGCTCGGTTTCGTCTCGGTCGTCACCTACCTGATGTGGGATCTGGCCTCAGTAGGCGTGGCGATCCTCGTCGTCGTCTTCCTGCTCCCATGGTCGCTGGGCATCCTGAGCGGCGTCGATCCGCAGTTCGACCGCGTGCTCTTCTGGTTCACCGGTCACCCAATCGTCTACTTCTGGCTGCTGCCGGCCTATGTCTCCTGGTACCTGATGATCCCGGCCCAGGTCGGCGGCCGGCTCTTCAGCGACGGCCTGACGCGCTTCGTCTTCCTGCTCTTCCTCATCCTCTCGACGCCGACCGGGCTACACCACCAGTTCACCGACCCTGGCCTGCCCACGGTCATGAAGACGGTTCACCTCTTCACGACCTTCGCGGTCGTCTACCCGAGCTTCATAACCGCTTTCACCGTGATGGCCGCGCTGGAATCGGGTGGCCGGGCACGCGGCGGGCGGGGTCTCCTCGGCTGGATCCGGGCACTGCCCTGGAAGGATCCGAGCGTCACCGCTCAGCTCCTGGCCATGCTGGTCTTCACCCTCGGCGGGGCCACCGGCATCGTCAATGCCAGCTACAGCGTCAACCTCGTCGTCCACAACACCGCGTTCGTCCCTGGCCACTTCCACATGACGGTCGGCACGGCCGTGGCGCTGACCGCGATGGGTGTCTGCTACTGGCTGATCCCCTTCCTCTCCGGGCGCGAGCTCTGGGGCCGGCGGCTGGCGCTCGCGCAGGCTTGGCTGTGGGCGATCGGCATGCTGATCTTCGCCCGCGGCCAGATCGCTGGCGGCCTCAGCGGCATGCCGCGCCGCACGGCGATCGGTGACGCCGCCTATCTTGACCTGTTCAAGTGGTCGCTCGATAACTGGCTGACGGCTATCGGCGGAATCGTCATGACCGTGAGCGGCTTGCTGTTCTTCGTGGTCGTGCTCGGCACGCTCTTCTTCTCCCGCCCGCTCGCCCGGCCGATCGAGATCCCGGTGGCCGACGTTGTCCATGGTGCGCGCGAGAGCTGGCCACTGTTCGACCGGCTCGGCCTCTGGTTCCTCATCGCGGTCGGGCTGGTCGTGATAGCCTATGGCCCGGTGATCCTCGGCTACCTGCCGCTCAACTCGGTCTCACCGCCGATTCGGGTCTACTGACCGAGGGCACCGGAGCCATTGCCAAAGTCACCGCAGACCGATCGACCACGGGCGAGAAGCGGAGGGCACCTGACGAGCGCGGGGAAGGGGAGCCGCCTCCGCTTCTCGCCCTGCAGCTTGCGCTACGAGGATACGGGCCGGACTTCAGGCTCGACGGGGAGGCTGTCGACCGGGGCCCCAGCCTGCTGCACTGCGGGCTCGGCCTGAGACGGCGCGACACCGGCGACGAGCGCGCTGTGCAAAATCGAGACGATGAACCGCTCTAGCGGTATCCCCTGCTGGATGGACAGCTCGCGAAGACGCCAATACATCTCTTTCGACAGTCGAACGGTCACATTCGGCATCGCGCAGACTCCTATCTCACGCGCCAGCGAAAGGGCGTACGATCACATCAATTATAACCAACCGTGAGACATGAGCGAGTATTCTGGACAACCCGAACCAGTTGACCAACAGCGAATGCTCCCTTGCC
>BEIC01000276.1 GCA_002898875.1 bacterium HR26 | reverse complement strand
CGCCAATTCCCGACCGGCGGTAAAGCCCGCGAGCGGCTACGGCCGCAGGATCCGGTGAAACTCCGGGGCCGACGGTATAGTCCGGATGGGAGAAGGTGGTTGCACCTGGCCGTTGGCCAGGCACAGCCTAACCTTGATCGATGTGACCCGAGGGCTTTGCCTTCGGGTCATTTGTCATGGGCGGAGCGCGGCATGGTAGTGCCGGGCGTCTGGACGGAGGCGGATCGCCGGTGGATGCGCCGGGCGCTGGCGCTGGCCTGGCGCGCGCAGGGCCGGGTGGCGCCCAATCCTGCGGTGGGAGCGGTCCTGGTGCGCGAGGGAGAGGCCGTCGGTGAGGGGGCGACGAAGCCGCCAGGCGGGCCACACGCCGAGATCGTCGCGCTCCAGCAGGCCGGCGAGCGCGCTCGCGGCGCCACGCTCTACGTCACGCTCGAGCCCTGCGCCCACTATGGCCGCACGCCGCCGTGCGTCGATGCGCTGGTTGCCGCTGGGATCCGGCGGGTAGTGGTCGCCCTGCTCGACCCGTACCCGGAGGTCTGTGGCCGGGGTATCGCACAGCTCCGCGCCGCCGGCATCGAGGTCGAAGTAGGCCTGGAGGCACGAGAGGCGGCTCTGGTCAACGCCGGGTACCTCAAGCGGCTGCGCACCGGCCAGCCGGAAGTCACGGCCAAGTACGCGATGACGCTCGATGGGCGCATCGCGACCCGGACCGGGCACTCGCGCTGGATCACCGGCGAGCTGGCGCGCCGCGAGGCGCACCGCCTGCGCGATCGGCACGACGCGGTCATGGTCGGGGTCGGTACAGTCCTCGCCGATGACCCCCTGCTGACGGTGCGCCTGCCACCGGAAGAGGCCGGCGAGGGTGGCCCGCACCACCCGCTGCGCGTGGTGGTGGACAGCCGAGCGCGCACGCCAGCGACAGCAGCCATGCTCCGCCCGGACACGCCGGGGCGTACCTTGATCGCCTGCACCGCCGACGCGCCGGCCGAGCGCGTGCGCGAGCTGGAGGCAGCCGGTGCGGAGGTCGTGGTCCTGCCGCGCGGTGAGGGCGGCGTCGATCTGGTGGCGCTGCTACGCGCGCTCGGCGAGCGCGGGGTCAACCGGGTTCTGGTCGAAGGCGGCGGCCGGCTGCTGGGCCGGCTCTTCGACCTCGGGCTGGTCGACCAGGTCGTCGCCTTCATCGCGCCGGTGATCGTCGGCGGCTGCGACGCGCCGGGCCCGGTCGGCGGCCGCGGCGTGGCGGCGATAGAGCAGGCCTGGAGGCTGCAGAGCGTCGAGCTGTGCCGGCTGGGGCCGGACGTGATGCTCGCTGGCCGGCTGACCTTTCCGCCGACCTCGGAGGTGTCGTGATGTTCAGCGGGATCATTGAAGAGATCGGAACGGTGCGCTCGCTGCAAGCGCGCGGTGGCGGGGCCGAGCTGGCGATCGCCTGTCGCACTGTGCTGGAGGGGACGAAGGTCGGGGACAGCATCAGCGTGGACGGCGTCTGCCTGACGGTAACTCGCCTGAGCGAGGGTGCCTTCATCGCCGGCCTGCAGCCGGTCACCCTGCGGCTGAGCACCCTGGGCCGGCTGCGGCCGGGTGACCCGGTGAACCTGGAGCGCTCGGTTCAGGCCGGTGGGCGGCTCGGGGGGCACTACGTGCAGGGACACGTCGACGGCATCGGACGAGTCATCGAGCTGCGCGGCGAAGGCGAGGCGCTGGTCGCCCGCATTGCCGCTCCGCCCGAGGTGATGCGCTACGTGGTCGAGCGCGGCTTCATCGCGGTGGATGGGGCGAGCCTGACGGTGATGGCGGTCCATGACGACGGCTTCAGCGTCTCGCTCGTCTATCACACGCAGCAGCACATCACCCTGCCGCGCAAGGGGGTGGGGGCGCTGGTGAACCTGGAGGTCGATGTCATCGCCAAGTACGTGGAGCGGCTTCTCGGCCAGGCCCCGCGGGCCGGGGTGACGATGGAGCTGCTGCGCCAGGCCGGCTATGTGTGAGGACCCGGGCGACTGGAGTGTTTGGTACAGGGAGCTGACGATGACGCGCTGGGAGAGAGTCGAGCGGGCGATCGCGGACTTCCGGGAGGGGAAGTTCGTGATCATCGTGGACGATCGGGATCGGGAGAACGAGGGAGACCTGAGCATCGCGGCGCAGCATGCCACGCCGCAGGCGATCAACTTCATGGCGCGCGAGGCCCGGGGGCTCATCTGCGTGCCGATGGCGCCAGAGTGGGCTGACCGGCTGGGACTGCCGCTCATGGTGCCGCCGCAGGCGAACGGGAGTCGCTTCGGGACGGCCTTCACCGTCTCGGTCGAGGCGCGCGAGGGGGTAACGACCGGCATCTCGGCCTTCGACCGCGCCGTCACCATCCGGAAGCTGGCCGACCCTGACGCCACGCCGGCCGATTTCGTGATGCCCGGGCACGTCTTCCCGTTGCGTGCCCGCCCCGGCGGTGTCCTGGAGCGCGACGGCCAGACCGAGGCCTCGGTCGACCTGGCCCGGCTGGCCGGCCTGCACCCGGTGGCTGTCGTCTGCGAGATCATGCACGAGGACGGCACCATGGCCCGGCAGCCGGAGCTGGAGCGCTTCGCCGAGCGACACGGGATCACGCTGATTCACGTGGCGGATCTCATCGCCTACCGGCTGGCCCGCGAGCGCCCCTCGCTGCGCGTCGCCGAGACGACCTTGCCGACCGAGCACGGCGACTTCCGCATCGTGGCGTACCGCCGCCTCGGCGGCGAGGAGATCGATCTGGCTCTGGTCCGCGGCGATGTCTCCGGTGAGGAGCCGGTGCTGGTGCGCGTCCACTCCGAGTGCCTGACCGGCGACGTCTTCGGCTCGCAGCGCTGCGACTGCGGCGAGCAGCTCGAGGCGGCGCTACGACTGATCGGCCAGGCAGGCCGGGGCGTGGTGATCTACCTGCGACAGGAAGGCCGCGGCATCGGGCTCCTGAACAAGCTCCGCGCCTACCACCTGCAGGATCAGGGCCTGGACACGGTCGAGGCGAACCTCGAGCTCGGCTTCCCGGCCGACCTGCGCAACTACCGCGAGGCGGCGCTGATCCTGCGCGACCTGGGGATCCAGCGGCTGCGGCTGCTGACGAACAACCCGCGCAAGGTAGAGGCACTGGGCGACTGCGGCTTCGAGATCGTCGA
>BEIC01000275.1 GCA_002898875.1 bacterium HR26 | reverse complement strand
AGCTATCCCCCCTCGCCGATCATCACGCCGGGAGAGCATCGTCTCCGGGAACCGGAGGCGGGGCAGCCGATGCCGACAACGAGGGCTGGTAGGGGCAGAGGGGGTCGCTCTCCAGCGGGTCGCCGGTGACTGCGTAGGCACGTGCCCGCGATCCGCCGCAGACGAAGCGGAACTCGCAGCGGCCGCACTTCCCTTTAAAGCGGTCGGGGTCGCGCAGGGCGACGAGGAGCGGGTGCCGGCGATAGACCTCCACCGGGTCTGCCGTCGCGACGTTGCCGAGAGGGAGCGGCAGAAAGCCGGCCGGATAAATGTCCCCTACGTGCGAGATAAACAGGATGCCGTTGCCGTCGCGCACGCCGTGCCCCTGGCGAATCGAGGCCAGATCCGGCGGGGTCGCTCCACCGCGGCGCTCAGCCGCCCGTCGCTGGGCGACGACCCGCCGGTAGAAAGGTGCCTCGGTCGTCTTGATCGCGAACGGGACGGTGGGAGCGACCTGGTAGAGCCAGGTCATGATTCGTTCAGCCTCGTCCGGCTCGACCTCGCGGAGTAGCCGCCCGCGGCCGATCGGTACGAGGAAGAAGAGGCTCCATCGCTGGGCGCCCAGCTCGCCGACCAGATCGAGCAGGGCAGGCAGGTCGTCGCGCGTCTCGGCGCAGACCAGGCTATTGATCTGGAGCGGCAACCCGAGCGCGCGTGCCCAGCGCGCGGCTTGCACTGTCCAATCGAAGCTTCCCGGAACTCCGCGCAGGGCGTCGTGGCGGGCCGCAGTCGAGCCATCCAGGCTCAGTGCCAGCATCGAGATTCCGGCATCCTTGAGCTCGGCGATGACCTGCTGGGTAAGCGCGTAGGTTCCGCTGGGCGTGATCGCGACGGTGAAGCCGAGGGAACGAGCATGCGCGATCAGGTCGAACAGATCGGGACGCTTGAGCGGGTCGCCGCCGGTCAGGACGAGGTGGGGCAGCGGCGGCCCGAACCCGGTGAGCTGTTCCAGGAGAGCGTAGGCGGCTGCCGTGGAGAGCTCGCGCGGGTGGCGCCAGGAGACAGCCTCCGCCCGGCAGTGCCGGCAGGCCAGCTCGCAGGCGCGCGTGAGTTCCCAGTAGACCAGCAGCGGGCGTTCTGCGTAGCGCATGAAGTACCCTCGTCTATCGGAGCCGTGGCTTGCTAGAACAGGGCCGCGTCCGCGACCATCGCCAGGAAGAGGAGCCCCAGGTACTGCATGGAGTAGAAGAACAGGCGGCGTGCGAGCTGATCCGATCGCTCGCGCAGCAGCCGGCCGGCCAGCCAGAGGAAACGCGCCCCCAACAGCAGCGCCGCCACCAGGTAGAACAGCCCGGCGGTACCCAGCGGGTAGAAAGCGAGGCTGGCCAGGACCATGAGCACAGTATAGATGAAGATCTGGCGGCGCGTCTCCTCCTCACCGGCCACCGCCGGCAGCATCGGCACCCCGGCCACCGAGTAGTCGGTCTTCTTGAAGAGGGCCAGTGCCCAGAAGTGCGGCGGTGTCCAGGCGAAGACGAGCAGGAACATCAGCAGCGCCGGCAGCCCGACCTGGCCAGTTACCGCTGCCCAGCCGACGAGCGGCGGTACCGCTCCGGCCGCTCCGCCGATGACGATGTTCTGCGGGGTCGTGCGCTTCAGCCAGATGGTGTAGACGAACACGTAGAACAGGTTGCCGCCCAGCGACAGCAGCGCGGCCAGCGGATTGACGAACGCGGTCAAGACGTAGACCGAGAGCACGCTGAGCGTCACCCCGAAGATCGCCGCGTACTCCGGCAGCACGCGGCCCTGTGGCAGCGGACGGCTCCGGGTGCGGCTCATCACCGCGTCGATGTCGCGATCCCACCAGTGGTTGATGGCTGAGGCTCCGCCGGCTGCCAGGGCGCCGCCGATCACTGTCCAGATGAAGGTCCCGAGCGGCGGCATCCCAGCGGCGGCGACCATCATGGCGCAGATCGTGGTCAGGAGCAGGAGAGTCATGACCCCCGGCTTGGTCAGCACCAGGTAGTCGCGGGCTACCTGGGCCAGAGGACGCGGTTCGACGAGTCGGTGCCCGGCACCGGTGACTACCTGGGCGGGCTGCAGCCGGTCGAGCGCGATCACCAGGACGAGGATGGCCCAGATGATCGTGGCGACCGCGAGGTGGGCCACGCTCACGACCGGGGCGAGCCGGAACCAGATGTTGGCCGCGCCGACGAAGATCTGGGCTCCCATCAGCACCGCCGCGGCCACAGCCAGCCCGGCGATCAGCGGCGCGTCCGGCCATCGCCGGCGAGCTCGCCAGGCCGCCGCCACGACGATGCCAGTTGCCAGCACTGCGATCAGCCGGTGGGTGAGGTGCACGTCGACTGCGTTCCAGCCGGTCGGGATCCAGGCGCCGTCGCAGAGCGGCCACTCCCGGCAGGCGTAGCCGGCCCCGCTCTTCGCCGTGTAGGCGCCGCTGAGCATCAGCACGAAGACGCTGAGCGCTGCGGCGATGCCCCAGCCACTGAGGCGCGGCCTGCCCTTCGTTCGCGTGTCTGTCGGGAGGCCTGCGAGTGCAAGCAGGGCCAGGATCAGCGCGGTGGCCAGGTAGGTGAGCGCGACACCGAGGTGGACGGTCACGACGAGCGCTTCCAGGTGGGTGAAGACCGTCACCGCTCCGAGCCCGGCCTGCACCAGGACCAGCCCGGCTGCCAGCAGCGGCAGGCGTCCGTACCAGGGGTTCTGGCGTCGCAGCCGCCACCCGAGGATCGCCAGCAGGCCGGTCAGCATGATGACCGAGAGGGCCAGCAGCCGGTGGATGAACTCGATCCAGGCCAGCAGGTCGAGCCCTGGGATCACTTGGCCGTTACAGAGCGGCCAGTCTGGCCCGCAGCCCATCCCGGCTCCTAGGACCCGAACGGTGCCGCCGAAGACGATCAACAGGTAGCCGGCGATCGCGGTCGCGATTGCCAGCCGGCGGAATCGTCGCAGCAGAGATCCGGAGTCCACCTCGGCCGACCCTCCTCGCTCAGAGCCTGCGCTCGCCTGACCGGCGGCCCAACCATCGGTGGCGATGGCGACTCTTCACCATCGCCCAATCATACGTTCTCTCCTGCCTCCCGTCGTCAGGTTTTCCTTGATGGCAAGCGCATCGATTAGTGGATTGCCCAGGGCACTGAGCTCAGCTCGTACCAGGAGATGGC
>BEIC01000274.1 GCA_002898875.1 bacterium HR26 | reverse complement strand
GAGGCCGGCTGCCGGGTCGGCGGCGATCGCCTCCAGCAGCTCGCGCTGCTCCTCGAAGCGCATCAGCGCCGTCAAGACATCGATCAGGTCGATCAGCGCCTTGACGCTCGGAAGCGTCACCCGGAGCGAGCCGTCCACCAGCGACACGCCCGGGATCCGCGCAGCCAGCTCGGTCGCGCGCTGGAGTCGCACCAGGGCCTCGACCGGCCGGGCCGGGCGATACACCCACCAGCGGTCGGGCCGTCCCAGCACCCGGGCCACCATCTGCCGCAGGGCTTGATGTGCCTGCTCCACCGGCAGGGCTGCGGCCCGGTCCCAGGCAACGGCCTGCTTGACGGTGAGCGTCGGTGTCTGATCCATCCAGGTCTCGGCTTCGAGTGAGGTCGCGCGATCGCCGGTCACGAGCCCGATCGGAATCTCGTGCTCGCCGGCCCAGCGACTCAGGAGTGCCAGCTCGCCGGCGGGACGCCCCTCGAGCGTCAAGGCGAGCCCGCTGGTCATGGTGTGACTCAAGAACGCGTTCTCGGTCCCGGCCATGGCGTGGAAGCCACTGAGGATCGCCACGTCGTAGCCTCGGCTCAGGTCCTCCGGGACAACCGCGACGCGCGGATGGAGCAGCTCCGAGCGAAGATTGCCTCCTCCGCCATGCCAGTCGATGACCGAGACGGAGCCGGCTCCCGCCTCGAAAGCAGCCTCGGCCAGCGCGTTCACCTCGGCGGCCATGAGCCGCACGCCTTCGCGATAGGCAGGATGACTGCGAACGGTGGCCTCGTAGGACTCGATGCCGCTGATGCCCTCCATGTCGGCGATGATCAAGACGCGCATGGCGACCGGTCTCCCTTCTCTCGCTCGCCTAGCATACCAGGGCAAGCTGGCATCACTGGTGGCGACAGGGACTGGGCTGGAGTATACTCCCGGTGCACCTGTTACTCGACATAACGTCGAGGCATGCAGCTTGACAAGGGACGAGGATGTCTTCCCGCACCGGGAACGCCAGGCCAGGCGCGGGCCGGAGCGGGCAAGGGCGTCCGGGCGAGACCTCGCGCCACGGTCGGCCATGAGCAGGTGAGGTAAAGCAACAGATCGCGGGATCGAGTACCGGCCGCTCGGGTGCGCAGGGGCGAAGTGGAGGCAGAGTGGCACCCCGCCCAGCGCCGCGAGCTGCCAGAGCGATGAAGCAGCGCCGGCCAGGCAAATCAGGGGGCAACTTGCTGTGGGCCCACCGGATGTAGTACCGTAGTTCTAGATCTCCAGAGATGGCGGCCGCGGGCGAATCCAACTCGGCCCGTCCGCCGTTATAGATAGTGTAAGATCCGCACGTTCCATTTCAGTTTGGCTCCGCTCGAGCCATACCCCGGTCGGGAGTCCGCGGTTCCCGCCTCGCCTGGCGCTTGGCTCCAGCGCGAGAGTGGCACCTGGCGCATTGCCAGCCGGGGGCTGGGCGAGAGGGGGTGGCAGCACAGGGTTAGCATCACGCGCAAGCGTTCAGAGGTGGTCGTTCACGAACGCGGTGCGTGCATACAAGATGATTTGGTCACGCTTGTGGGAAGAGCGTGATTGTACCCACCGGTTATCGGACTGCGGTGGGAGTTCTCCCAGCTTTACAAGGCGTCGCCTGAAGGCAGGCTATCGGCCTGTGTCGGTCTGGCGTTGTCGAATTGGCCCTGAGCGCGTCTTTCTCGGGGCTCGTTAGCTCGTTAGGTGGTCGTTCGGAGGAGCAGCCGATGACGTCGAATGGTCGACGATTCATCGATGCAACAGGGCACGAGGGCATGAGCGCCGAGCGACGGGACAAGCCACGCGTGCCTGCAGAGAGAGGATCAGTGATGGGGCTCATTGAACGACTCGAGGCGTACCGGGCCGAGGAGGAGCGGCTGAACTGGGAAGGCACCTTCGCCGACTATTTCGAGCTGGTGCTCAAGAACCCGCAGATCGCTCAGCTCGCGCATGCCCGGATCTACAACATGATCATGGATGCCGGCGTCGAGCAGTTGGACGATGGCCGGATCCGCTACAAGTTCTTCGCCGACGAGATCTTCGGACTCGAGAAGCCGCTCGAGCAGATCGTCGAGTACTTCCGCTCGGCAGCGCAGCGGCTCGAAGTACGCAAGCGCATCCTGCTCCTGATGGGGCCGGTCGGCGGTGGGAAGTCGACCATCGTCGCCAAGCTCAAGCGCGGCCTCGAGCAGTACACCCGCACTGACCGCGGCGCGGTCTACGCCATCAAGGGCTGCCCGATGCACGAGGAGCCGCTGCATCTGGTGCCCGAGACGATCCGCGATGAGCTGATGCGGGAGTACGGGATCTACATCGAGGGCGAGCTCTGCCCGTGGTGCCGCTTCCAGCTCGAGAAGGCCGAGCGCGGTCCGAATCATCCCTGGAGCCGGCCTGGCCAGCCGTTCACCGGGCGGCATGAGGATGTGCCGGTCGTGCGCATCGCTTTCTCCGAGAAGCACCGCATCGGCATCGGCACCTTCACGCCCTCGGATCCGAAGAGCCAGGATATCGCCGAGCTGGTCGGTGGCATCGACCTCTCGACGATCGGCGAGGTCGGCTCCGAGTCCGACCCGCGGGCCTACCGGTTCGACGGCGAGCTGAACATCGCCAACCGGGGCCTGGTCGAGTTCATCGAGATGCTCAAGGTGGACGAGCGCTTCCTCTACGTCCTGCTCACACTGTCGCAGGAGCAGAACATCAAGACCGGGCGCTTCTCGATGATCTACGCCGACGAGGTGGTTATCAGCCATACCAACGAGCACGAGTACAACGCCTTCGTCGGTAACAAGCGGAGCGAGGCGCTGCAAGACCGGATCATCCTGGTCAAGGTGCCGTACAACCTGCGCGTCTCCGATGAGGTGAAGATCTACGAGAAGCTGCTCCGGCAGAGCGCCATCCACGGCGTCCACATCGCGCCGGGCACGCTGGAGACGGCCGCGACCTTCGCCGTGCTCTCCCGCCTGGAGGAGAGCAAGAAGGCCGGCATGACCCTGATGAAGAAGCTCAAGCTCTACGACGGGCAGTCAGTCGAGGGATACACGCAGCAGGACGTGCGAGAGCTGCAAGAAGAGGCGGTGCGCGAGGGCATGGACGGCGTCTCGCCGCGCTACGTCATCAACCGGATCTCGGCGGCGATCGTGCGCGACGGCGTCACCTGCATCAACGCGATCGACGTGCTGCGCAGCCTGCGCGA
>BEIC01000273.1 GCA_002898875.1 bacterium HR26 | reverse complement strand
CGCCTGGAGTACCATGACGGTACGTTCGAGATCGTGGATCTGGGATCGACCAACGGCACGCTGGTGAACGGGGTCGCGGTCACGCGCACGCCCCTGAGCGACGGGGACGAGCTGACGCTCGGCACGGTTCGGCTGCAGTTCCTGCCGTACGAGACATCCCAGATCGCAGTCAGCACCACCGCGAGACCATGATCACCGGGCTCCCGTTCGAGTGGTTCATCCTGCTCCTGCGGCTCGTCTTCGTTTTCCTCCTCTACTTCTTCCTGCTGCTGGTGATCCGGGTCACGCTGCGGGAGCTGGCTGCGGTCGCGTCGGCACAGCGGGGTAGCAGCTCACCGGTCGGCCATCTCATCGTGCAGTCGCCCGGGATGAGCTCGCTGCGGCCCGGCACGCGCCTGCCGCTGGAGCCGGTCAGCGTCATCGGGCGTCACCCGCAGTGCACGATCCGGCTGGACGACAGCTTCGTCTCGACCGAGCACGCGCAGTTGACCTGGGACAAGGGGCGCTGGTGGATCAGCGATCTGGGCAGCACCAACGGGACGCGCGTCAACGGGCAGCCGGTGACGGCTCCCACCGGCCTGCGCTATGGTGATGTCATCGAGCTGGGGGACGTCCGGCTCGTTCTCTCACCGTAGCAGGGAACGGCCGGAGCGGCGGAAGGGATCGGGGCCCTGGGCACAGCCGGGAAGACACGCTCAATCCATCGTCGTGACCGGATAGCCACCGCGAGCATCCACGCCTTCGGCAAGCGCGTCGCCAGCAGTTCGCGCCGGCCGGCCAGGCGTGCCTGTGGGCACCGGCTCGCGCTGGTGGCCATGGGGCTGGCCGCGATAGTGCTGGCGGTCGCCCTGCTGCGCGTTCCCTCCGGCAGCGACGACGTGATCCCGCGCGGGGTCACGGTCGCCGGCGCCGACCTTGGCGGGCTCACGCGCCAGCAGGCGATACAGGTCCTGGAAACACACCTCGCCCGGCTGGAGGCAGCCCCGGTTACGCTCACCTTCGAAGGACGCACCTGGCAACCGACGCTCGCTGAGCTGGGTGGCAACATCGACCTCGAGCGGACGCTCGATCAGGCGACGGCGGGACAGTCGCTCCTCGCCCGGCTACGTGCCCGGCTACTCGGCTTCGCCCCCGAACCGGCACCGCTCTACGTCACCCTCGACCAGCAGCAGCTCGACCGCTACCTGAGCCGGCTGTCCGGGGAGATCGACCGTCCACCGGCGATTCCCCGGCTGGAGCTCCGCGATGGGCAGCTCCTGCTGCACGAGCCACAGCCGGGCGTGCGCGTCGATCAGAACAGGCTGCGCGAGGCGGTGCTCCACGCGCTCCAGAGCCTTCAGCCCAGCGCCGTCGAGATTCCGGTCCAGACGGTACCGGCAGCGTACGGCCATGAGGACGTGCAGGCGGCCGTCGCGAAGCTGAGCCGCTTCCTCTCCCACCCGCTGACGCTGACCTTCGAGGGCCGATCATGGGAGATCGACCCGGCAACGGTTGCCTCGCTGCTCCTGCTAGTCGAGCGCCCCGAGGCGTCGGCCGGGCAGCGCCTGGCGGTTCGCTTCGCCGAGGAGCAGACGGCGAGCTATCTGGGAACCCTTCTGAGCGATCTCTGGCGCCCGGCGAGGAACGCCGAAGTCGCCTGGGACGGCCGGCGCGTGGTCGCGGTGTCCGAGAGCCAGGACGGGCTGGAGCTGGACCTGCCGGCGATGCTCGCCGCCCTCAATGACGCGATCGAGCAGGGAGCCAGCGAAGTGCCGGTACGGGTGAAGCGCATCGAGCCGGCTATCTCCTCGGGAAACCTGGAAGAGCTGGGCATCCGCGAGCTGATCGGTGTCGGGGAAACGGTCTACGCCGGCTCCTCCCCGGAGCGCGCGCACAACATCCGCGTGGCGGCGGGCTACCTCAATGGCACGTTGATCCCGCCCGGCGCTACCTTCTCCTTCAACGAGGCCATCGGCCCGATCACCGAAGAGCGCGGCTATCGCGAAGGCTACGTGATCCTGGCCGAGGAGACGGTTCCAGGCATCGGCGGCGGGGTGTGCCAGGTAGCAACCACGACGTTCCGCGCGGCGTTCTTCGCCGGCTTGCCCTTCGTCGAGCGGCACCCGCACCGCTACCGCGTGCTCTGGTACGAGCTCGACGGCTGGCCGGTCGGCTTCGACGCCGCGATCTTCCAGCCGGGTGCCGACCTGAAGTTCCAGAACACCACCGGGGCATACATTCTGGTCCAGACCGAGGTCACCGAGGAGAAGCTCTACGTCTACCTGTACGGCACCTCGCTCGGCTACGAGGTGGAGCTACAGGGGCCGGAGATCGCCAACGAGGTGCCCCCGCCGCCGGATGTGGAAGAGGTCGACCCCAGCCTGGCGCCGGGCGAGCGGCGCCAGGTCGAGTGGGCAAAGGCGGGTATGGACGTTACTATTACCCGGGTACTCAAGCGCGGGGGACAGGTGGTCCAGACTGAACGGTTCTTCACTCGCTACCAGCCATGGGGCAACAAGTACCTGGTGGGGCCGGCGCCGGCGGAAGAGCCGACGCCGGCTGTTGAAGAGCCGGCACCCACCCCGGAGGGGCACACGCCGGCCGATCCAGTGGCCGGTGAACAGCCCGCGGTAGAAGAGACACCGGTGCCGGAGGAACCAGCAGGGAGCCCGACGCCTGAGGGGTGAAGGCATCAAGTCGAGGAGCGGGGAAGGGGAGCACGTGAAGCGGCTGCGTGTGATGATCCTGGCAGGGATACTCATTGCCAGCTTCTTGCCGGCTACGTCGGCACTAAGCGCGCCGAGCGCGCCCGAGGACCTTCTGATGCCCCGCTATTTCCCGGAGACCGGCTTCTGGGTGCAGGGCATCTTCCGGCAGTACTGGGAGACGCGCGGTGGCCTTTACGTCCACGGCTACCCGATCACCGGCGTCTTCGAGCAGGATGGGTACTATCGCCAGTACTTCGAGCGCTCGGTCTTCGAGTACCACCCGGAGAACGCCGGCACACCCTACGAAGTCCTCTTGATGCGGCTGGGCGCCTGGCGGATCGAGGGCCGGCAGGGCGAAGCGCCGTTCCAGCCGATCCCGGCGTTCCCCAGCTCGGACGACCACTGGTATTTCCCGGAGACGCAGCACTCGCTGAGCTACGGGTTCAAGGCGTTCTGGATCGCCAACGGTGGCGTGCCGAACTTCGGGTTCCCACTCTCGCAAGAGTTCGATGAGCGCAATCCCGA
>BEIC01000272.1 GCA_002898875.1 bacterium HR26 | reverse complement strand
ACCGCGCGCAGGCGCCCCTCCTGTAAGCCCAGCGCGACCGCGAAGAGCCAGCCCATAGCCGGGTTCAGCCCGTGAAAGGCCCCGAGCAGGGCCAGCGAGAGCCAGGGCCAGAGAGTGCCCAGATCAGCCATCGGCGGTCACGTCGATATCGAAGCTCTCCCCGTCCGCCGGCCGGGCGGGGAGAGCAACGGTCCGGCAGGCGCCTCCCTTACGGGAAGCAGTACGAATCAGTCGAGGCATCGCCGCCCTGGAGCCGGATCTGGTGGGCCCGCTGGTCACCGAAGTCGAGGAAGAAGTTCGGGTCGAAGCTGATCCCGCCCTCCGGGTTGACGTCGAGCTTGACCATCCAGCCCCGGATGCCGTCCGGGTAGAACTGCACGTCCCAGGGCAGGTAGAGCGAGTTGGTGAAGTAGACCCGCCGCCCGTCGCGGCTGACCTCAACCATCTGCGGGCCACCGTTGAGCGGCCCGGAGGCGGCGGGGTGGCCGGCCCGCCGGACGATGCCACCGATGTGCACCGAGCCGGTGAGCTTGGGGTTGAACGGGTCGGAGACGTCATACTGTCGCAGCTCGCCAGTGCCCCAGCACGAGACATAGAGGAACCGGTCGTCCACGCTCAGGTCGATGTCGGTGACCAGGGGCGGGACCGCCTTGAACGGCTTCAGGATGTCCGGGAGCTGGTCCTCCTCGGCCGGCTCGGCAGGGATATCGATGATCTTGCGGACGTCCCAGGAGCCGTTCTTGCGGTACCAGACCCAGATCGAGGAGGAGAGATCGTTCAGGCTGACGACGGTGTTGACGAAGCCGTAGGCCTTGGTCGGGTCGTGGGCTGGGCGCAGCTCGAGCGCGATCTGATGCTCCTTGCCCAGGTCGATGGTCTGCACATGCCGGCGCCGACGCAGGTCCCAGAAGTGGAGCCGGTGGCCATACTGCCCTTCGAGCAGCAAGTCACCCTGCACGCCGTTCTCGACCATCTTCGGCGTGCCCCACTCGCTGGTGACCATGGTGTCGTAGCCGAGGTGCCACCAGAAATCGTAATGGAGATACTGGTCACCGCGGTCGATCTCCCAGCGGCCGAGCACGTCGAAGCTGTCATGGTCGAGGATGAAGATCCCGCCAGGGCCGTCGCCGTCCGGCGCGCCGAGGGCACTGATGTAGATGCCGTCCGGGCCGCAGTGGACCGTGTGGCCCTTGGCGTAGCCGGCCCGATCGGCGACCTCCTCCGGCTCGATCACCTTGACGATCTTCGGCCGGGTCGGATCGGGCTTGGTGTCGATGATGTAGACCCGCGAGGAGCCGAGTGCGGGCACGACGAGGTAACGCCGCTCGACGTGTGGATGTGGCGCGTTGGGGCAGAGCATCGAGCTGCAGGCGTTCCAGCCGAAGTGGTGCAGCTCGTCCCCAGCGTTGGTCATCTCGACCTCGCCGACGACCTTGCCGTAGGTGCTCGACTGGGGGTTGACATCGACGACGCAGATAGCGTCGGGCCGGCCGTCGCCGTTGGGGTTGATGCGCACGACGAACGCCAGCTCCTCCGGAGGAGCCTTCATTGCCGAGCGGGGAGACGGGTAAAACGTCGGATCAGGGCGCCAGGTCGCCATAGTGCCTCCCTCCATGGATCGCCGCGCAGAGCGCGCGGACAGGTGTCATCGGGTTGCTGGTTTACGCCAGTTTCGAACCATGAGAAACAGTCGTCAAGGGTCTCACGCCTTCCCCTCACTCCACCTGCGAGAGCCGCCCGGTGCGCACGTCATAGATGAAGCCGGTGATGGTGGTCTCGGGCAGGATGAAGGGCGAGCGGCGGATCGCCGCGATGTCGTCGCGCACGCTCTGGGCGAGATCGGTGAACGGCAGGAATGCCCAGTCGTCCGCGGGCACGCCGAAGCGCTCCCGCAGTTGCCGGCGGAGCTGGTCATCGGTAAAGGTGAGCATGCCGCAGTCGGTGTGGTGGATGACCACGATCTCGCGCGTGCCGAGCAGTTGCTGCGAGATGATCAGCGAGCGCAGCGCGTCCACCGAGGCGCGCCCGCCAGCGTTGCGGATCACGTGAGCGTCGCCCTCTTCCAGCCCGAGGAACTTCGCCGGGTCGAGCCGAGCGTCCATGCAGGTCAGGATGGCCACGCGCTTGGCCGGCGGCAGGGCGAGATCACCCTTGGCGAAGGTGGCGGCGTAGCGCTCGTTCCCCTCGAGGAATCGAGGTACAACCGACATTTCTTCCTCCCTCCGAGGGCCGGGGACCGGGGCGCCTGGCCTCTCCCAGGCGCCCCGCTTGTCTCCGGCAGGCTAGCGCTCGATGGGGAGCCCGACCGCGTTGCCCCACTCGGTCCAGGACCCGTCGTAGTTGCGGACCTGCGGGTAGCCGAGCAGCTCGTGCAGCACGAACCAAGTGTGCGACGAGCGCTCACCGATCCGGCAGTAGACCACGATGTCCTTGTCTGGGAGGATGCCCTTGCTGCCGTAGAGCTGCTTGAGCTCCTCGGCGCTCTTGAAGGTGCCCTCCTCGGTGACGGCCTGGCCCCACGGGATGTTCACCGCACCGGGGATGTGGCCACCCCGCAGCGCGCCTTCCTGGGGATACTCGGGCATGTGCAGCAGCTCACCGGTGTACTCGCCAGGGCTGCGCACGTCGACGAGCGGCTTGCCCTCAGCAACCTTCTGCCGATCCCGGTAGCCGATGTGCGCCAGCACCTGATCGCGGAAGGCGCGCAGCTCCGGGTTGGGCGTCGGCACCGGATACTCGGCGGGCGGATACTGCGGCACCTCCCGGGTCATCGGCCGACCTTCCGCCTCCCACTTCTTGCGGCCGCCGTCCATGATCGAGAGCGGCCCGTGGCCCATATAGCGGAAGAACCAGTAGGCATACGCCGCCCACCAGTTGTTCTTGTCGCCATAGAAGATCACCCGGGTCTGCGGGCTGATCCCCAGCCGGGAGCAGAGCTGGGCGAACTGCTCCGGGCCGATGAAGTCCCGTACCAGCGGGTCCTGGAGATCAGTGTGCCAGTCGATCTTGACGGCGCCGGGCACATGCCCGAGCTCGTACAGCAGCACATCCTCGTCCGACTCCACGATGCGGATATTCGGATCGTCGAGGTGCTCGGCCACCCACTCGGTGGTCACGAGCACTTCGGGGTGAGCGTAGCCGCGGTCGAGCACCCGCGGGTCGACTGCCAACGTTGCGCGCTCTGCCATGACTGTTCCTCCTTTCCTCTCCCTACCTGGG
>BEIC01000271.1 GCA_002898875.1 bacterium HR26 | reverse complement strand
CGTCGTGCCCGCGCATCGCCCAGGCCCGGCAGCCCGGACGAGCACAACGGCGCCCCTGTCCCATCACCGCGCTCTTCCAGGCTCCCCGCACTCTTCGACCGGGTGCGAGGGAGCCCGGAAGGCGACACCTTCTCCCCACCGTGTTGAACATGACACAGCGAGATGTCTGGGAATCTGGGGAAGACCTCCGGTCGCGTCTATAGCCGGTGGAGCCAGCCCGCCAGCCGGTCAGGCGGTAGCCGGCTGGCTCTCCAGCTCTAGGAGCGGGGAAATGATCTCCGCCCCGACCGGCCAGCGCACCTCGACGACCCGTCGCAACGCGCGAACGCACTCGGGGTCGAGGCGAGTACCTGCCTCCTCGTCGAGGACCCCGAGCGCCTCTTCAACCGTCAGCGGGCGACGGTAGGGGCGGAGCGAGGTGAGCGCGTCGAAGACGTCGGCGACCGCCATGATCCGAGCATCGAGCGGAATCTCATCGCCGGCGAGCCCGTCCGGGTAACCGCTACCATCTAGCCGCTCGTGGTGCCAGCGCACCGCCGGCACCATCGGCGCGAACGAGCGCACGTGCCGGATGATCTCGTGGCTGCGCACCGGGTGCTGCTTGATCAGCGCGAACTCCTCGCCGGTAAGCTGCGCCGGCTTGTGCAGCACCGCGTCCGGGATGCCAATTTTGCCGATGTCATGCAGCATACCGGCCTGGTAGAGGATGCGCAGTCGCTCCAGAGGCAATCCCAGCTCCTGGCCGATCAGCGCCGCCAGCGTCGCAACCCGCGTGCTGTGGCCCCGCGTGTAGACATCCTTGGCCTCGACTGCCGAGCAGAGCGCGGCGATCACCTCGGTGTACTCGCGCTGCAGGTGTTCGATCGTGTCCCGCAGCAGCAGCCCCTCGACCACGCCGCGCAGCGAGCCGCGCTCGCCGTACTCCCACACCAGTCCCACCAGCGCGGTGAGGAACGCCCCCAGCATCAGGACGTGATACCCCCACCAGCTCACGTGCCAGACCGGCGCGATCGCCATCGACACCTGCGCCTGCAAAAGCAAGATGGTAGCAACCAGCATGCTCCGGATCAGCGGGCTGTCCCAGCGTCGATATGCCCTCCAGTAATGCACCGCCACCACGCCGAGCAGCGCCAGCACCACCCCGCCCAGCAACCCACCGGCGGGCTCTCCTGCCAGCTTCAGCGAGAGCCGCTCGAACGCATCCATCCACCGGGCAGTGCTCGGCCCTGACCTGGCGACATCTTCGGATGCGATGGGTCCGTAGGCTTGGCCGTACGAGTCGTAGGCAGGCGAATGCCCACCCACGTGCCCAGCCACCGCAGTGGAAGCATTACTTGAACCCGCCGGCGCTCCTTGGGCGCTTGCCAGCGCCACGAGCCCGTAGAGCGCGAAGAGGACGAGGGCAGCGACGATGATCCAGCCACGCCGCCGGAGGATCCGCCGCTGGATGATGGGCCGGGTCTCGAGCGTGCTCAGCGCCAGCATCACGGCTCCGACCAGCAGGCTTAGCCGAGCGGATGCACCCACCCAACCGTTCACGCGAGGTGCCAGCACCCCGGGCGTCGCCAGCGCATGAACCAGGAAGATGCTCGAGATGCCCAGGAAGGCGAGCGCCAGGAACAGAACTCGCACGTTGTCGATCTGGGACGCCGCGGCCGTCATCACCAGCGCCAGCAACAGTGCCAGGAAGGAGACGAGCGAGACGAGGTAAAAATGGAAAACCGGGACCTGCCAAGCCGGATCAGGTAGTACGTGACCCAGCAGAAGCCCCAGCATCGCGAGCGGCCCTGCTCCCGCCAGCCCGACGCGCCAGTGTGACCGCATCAGGCGGTAAAGCTGTCCGGTCGAACGCATCCTCTCAAACCCTCACCTGTACCCCCTACATGGCCACCATGTAGCGGGCCTTGCCCGCGCGCTTCGCGGCGTAGAGCGCCTGATCTGCCGCCAGCAGGAGCGCACCTGGGTCGGTCAGCCCTGGGTGGCTATCGGCGATACCGATGCTAGCCGAGACCCCCACCACGCGCCCGGCGACCACGAACGGCTCCTCGATCACTCGGATCATCCGCTCAGCCACAACCACCGCGTCCTCAAGCGACTGGAGATCCTCGAGCAGCACCGTAAACTCATCGCCAGCGAAGCGCGCGACGGTATCACCAGCCCGCACGGTAGTCTCCAGCCGGCGAGCCACCTGAACCAGGAGCTCGTCACCGGCCTGGTGACCCAGCAGGTCGTTGACCTGCTTGAAGCCGTCGAGATCGATGAAGAGCACGGCGACCCGGCGTGGATCCCGGGCCGCTCTGGCCAGCGCGTGCTCCAGCCGGTCCAGGAAGAGCGCCCGGTTCGGAAGCCCGGTCAGCAGGTCGTGGCCGGCTTGATAGCGAAGCTGCTCCTGCTCTCGCCAGCGCTCGATCGCCAGCCCGGCGAGCTGGGTCGCCAGCTCGATCAACCTCCACTCACGCTCTTCAGGCCCTCGCGGCTCCTGCGCATACAGGGCGAAGGTCGCCAGGACCTCCCCGGTGCTCGCCACGACCGGCACCGACCAGCAGGCCCGGAGCCCGTACACCTGCGCCAGGTCGCGATACGCAGCCCAGCGCGGGTCGACCGCGGTATCGGTCACGACGACCGGCTCGCGCAGGTACGCGGCCGTCCCGCAGCTCCCCTGATTCGGGCCTGCTGGCAGCCCCTCGATCGCCGCCACATAGTCCGGAGGCAAGCTCGGCGCCGCGCCGTGATGCAGCCGCCCTTCCTGGTCGAGGAGCAGAACCGAGGCGAGCAGATCGGGAGCCTGCTCCTCGACGAGCCGGCATAGCTGCTCGAGTACCTCGCTGAGCGGCGCCTGCTGGGCGATCCGCTCCAGGATTCGTAGTTGCCCACTCAGGAGCATCTCCGATCGCTTGCGCTCGGTAATGTCTGTGAGCAGACCGTGCCAGTACAGTGGCTTCCCTCCCTGATCGCGCAGCATGATCGCGTTGTTCTCCAGCCAGACCCAGCGACCATCCTTGCGCTGGAAGCGGAACTCGACCTTGAACGGCTCGCCGGTCGCGTCGGTGCGGGCAGCCTCCGCTGCGACCAATGGCTTGTCATCCGGGTGGATGCGCCTGAACCAGAGCGCGGGTATCGCCCGGAACTCATCAGGGGTGAAACCGGTCACCTCAGTGATCCGCGGGCTGATGTAGATGATCGGATAGTCGGGATCGCCTGAGGAAAGGTAGACCGGCTGGGCCGCCGTCACGATCACTGCTGCCGGCAGTTGTTCCGC
>BEIC01000270.1 GCA_002898875.1 bacterium HR26 | reverse complement strand
CTGGTGCCGGTGGATATGCCCCAGGGCGACATAGTCGAGCGGGCTGTCGTGGAGGCCGAGCTCAACGGTGCTGAAGAAGGGGTCGAGCCCGAGCATGATGCTGCGCTCACCGCCCACCTTTGCCCCTTCGAGGCTGACGTGGCCGAGGAAGACTGCGGGGGTCTCGGGGTCAAGCTCCTTCAACGCCTCCTGCACCCCGAGGCTCACCGCCAGGCGGAAGCGCCGCTCGATCTCCTCCCGCTCCAGCGACCGGATCTCGTCGTTCGTCAGCGACCGGTTGAGCGGGATCCAGGGAAGGGTGACGACCTGAAGCTGCCCCTGGCGCAGGGGGATGAGAAGGCGCCGAACTTCCCTGGCGACGTAGATACCAGGGATGCCGAGCGCCTGGTAGATATCGATCGGGGTGGCGCGCGACTGGGCTATCGGCAGGTCGTGGTTGCCGACGAGCAGCACAGTGGGGATGCCGGCTTCGGTCAGGCGGCGGATCCGCTCGGCGAAGGCACGCTGCAGAGTGGGGTTGGGGTCACGGTTCTTGAAGGCATCGCCAGCGAAGAGCACGGCGTCCACACGCTCGGACACCGCGTAGTCGATCACCGCGTCGAAGACGCGCAGGAAGTCCTGCACGCGGGTGGAGAGACCGGTTGCCGGGTCGGGGCTGCCGTGCAGCTCGATGCCCAGGTGAAGGTCGGCGAAGTGGACGAGGCGGAGAGAGGTCATGAGTCCTCCCCGATCAGCTCCTTGAGCAGCGCGCGAGCTGCATCATCCCCCGCGCGCGCCTCCTTCAACAGTGTATCGCGGTGGTAGGGGCGAGTGCGCAGCAGGATCGGCATCGGTACCGCGTGGCCGACGACCAGGCACTCCTGCTGCGGGCTCAAGTTGGCCAGCAGATTGCGCAAATGGCTCCGGTCGGAGACGCCGGTGAGCACCGCCTCGATGTCATGCTGGTCGGTCAGTGGTCCGATGATCTTGGTGCCGAGCTGGGAGAGCACCTCCGGATCGATGCCCGACGGGCGCTGGTCGACGACGAGCAAGGTCACCCAGTACTTGCGCATCTCGCGGGCGATGATGCCGAAGATGGACTGTCGGGCGGCCTCCGGCGCCAGGAACTTGTGCGCCTCCTCTAGGACAATCACCAGGCGCCGCCGCTGCGCATCCGCTGCCCCGATTTGCGACTGGCGCAGCGCCTGCTCCACGTACCGCTGGTGGATGCGCCGGGTCACCAGGTTCGCCACCAGCATGTAGTCCAATAGGGAGTCGTAGCGCCCGAACTGGAGGATGACGTGGGTACCGCGCTCGAGATGGCGCAGCATATCGTCGAGCGTGGAGTTGTCGGCTCGGGTCACGATGTAGTCTCGCTCGGGGAGCCGGCTGAGCTTGCTGCGCAGCGCATCGACCGCCTGGGGATGGGCGCCTGTCTCGCCGCAGAACGCCTTCACCTCCTCCTCGCTGAATGCCAGCGCCTTCGCGATCCAGTCCTCCCCGAACTCGCGCTTGAGCAAGCGGGACACCGTGGCGAAGGTAGGCGTCAGGTTCAGCTCCTGTGCCAGCAGCTCGATGTCCTCCGGCTCGATGTGGTTGAGCCCGATCTGGACGATCCGGCTGCTGGCGGCGTCGTCCGTCCTCGGGTCGAGCGTGTAGACGCGGACGCGCGTGTGGCCGAAGATCTCCGCCAGGCCGACGATATGTGGCTGGTCGAGCGGCGCGCGGGCATACTCGCTGTGCATATCGAAGATGAGCGCCGAGGCGATGTCGGCCCGGATCAGTCCGTAGAGGATGAGCCGCGTCAGCACGCTCTTGCCGCTGCCGCTCTGGCCGAAGATACCGTTACTGCGCTGGACGAGCAGCTCCAGGTCGATCGGGATCGGGATGTCCATCGTCGGCGGGGTGCCCAGGGCGAAGCGGCTCCGGTCTTCCTTGCCGAAGACGACCTCGAAGTCAAGCGGGGTGGCCTGGCGCAGCGCCGCGAAGTGGGCCGGGATGGTGCGCACCGGCTTCGGCTTGCTGCCGACCGGGCTGGTCGGATCCTCGAGCACCAGCGAAGGACGGACCTCGACGGTGACGTAGGCGTGCGTGCCGCGAATGATGCGCCGTACGAACCCCGAGCCGTGGGCGGGAGGATCGGCAGTCAGCGCGGCGTCGGTGGCGCGCAGGCGAATATCGGTGATGGTGCCGAAGTACCAGTGGCGCTGGCCCTCCAGGACCACGAAGCTGCCGACGCGCAGCGCTTCGGCCTCGCAGTCGGAGAACAAGCGGACGATCAGCCCGCCGCTGTAGCTGCCCTCAGTGACGACGCCGAGCCAGGCGCGATCGTCTTGCCACGTCGTAGCGGTCAACTCGAGCTCCTTGTGCCGCTCCATCCCCTACCGCTGTTTCCCCTCGTACGTCCGCGCTGGTTTGATCTGTCCGCCAGCGATTGTACCATCAGTGGCAGTATGGATTGTCCCGGACAAAGGAGCGACCGGTGCTCGACAACGAATGGGAAGCGCTCGCTAAGCTCTTACAACCGTCCAGCGATGGCGAGGGGTCGAGCGGGCCGGAGACCCTGGCTGGTCCGGTCGGCCGCCTGCACGCGCTGCACCGCATCAGTCGGGCGGCCACCCGGAGCCTCGACCTCGAGGCGATGCTGGCGACGGTCGTCAAGGTGCTGCGCGAGACGATCAGGGCCGATCGCTGTGCCATCTTCCTCTACGACCAGTCTACCGGTACCCTGACCCTGCGGGCGACCGATGGGATCAACGCCGACCCGCCGGGGTCGATCACGCTGCCGCTCGGTGTGGGGATCACCGGCCAGGCGGCTCTCACGCGCCAGCTCCAGGCCGCGCCGGACGCGACAAGCCACCCGGCCTATCTCGATTACCCGCACGTCAATGACCGGCCGTTCGCCAGCCAGGTCTCAGTGCCGCTGATCTCGCGCTCGCCGGGAGGCCTGCTCGGGGTGCTCAACGTCATGAGCCTGGAGCGTCGAGTGTTTCTCCCTGAGGAGTTGGACTTCTTGGAGATCGCCGCCGGTGAGATCAGCATCGCCATCGAGAACGCCCGGCTCTACAGCGAGACCGACGCCGAGCTACGGCGGCGCATCGCTCAGCTCGAGCTGCTGCAGCAGCTCTGGCGGGCGATCGCCTCGACGCTCGACCTCCCCACGCTGCTCGAGCTGATCAGCACCAAGGCTGTGGACCTCTCCGGTGCCCAGGCTGCCCTGATCTACCGCCAGCCACGGTCGCGTCGCGGCCAGCTCGAGTTGCTGGCGCAGCACCCGCGCGACTGGATGGA
>BEIC01000269.1 GCA_002898875.1 bacterium HR26 | reverse complement strand
CTCCGGCATGCCTTCGGGCAGCCACCGGCTGCTGGCTCTGCCGGCGCTGGCTGGGGAGCTGCCATGACCTGGATGCAACCAGCGTTGCTTACCCTTCGCCCGTGCCGGTATCCCATTCAGCGCGCTGTGCCGCGTGTGCCGACCGGTGCTCCTGCCCGTCCAGCGGCTTGCGCAGCACGACTTCCACGCGATCGGGCCTGAAGCCTTCCCGGTGGTAGAAGGCGTAGGCCTGCGGGTTCGTCACATCCACCGTGAGCTCGACGAAACTGCAGCCCTGCTCTCTCGCCTGCGCGATCGCGCTCTCCAGGAGTGCCCGGCCGACCCCGCGCCCACGGTAGTCGGGGTGGACGACGAAGCGGCGGACGAGCGCGAAGGAGCCGTGCCGCGCCTTGTAGGCCTGGAAGAGCTCGAGCTTGCCGACGACCTGGCCGTCGAGCTCGGCCACGAGCACGCTCGAGGGCTCGTACGCGTCGTCGTGATACTCGGCGATGATCGCCTCGTCGTCGTAGCACCAATCGACTGAAGCGTGGAGCGCCGCCTCAACGGCAGCGTCGTCGAGCCGGCCTGGACGAACGGTAACTCGGATCCGGCCTCGCAGTTCATCTCTCACCGGTCAACCTCCTCAGCACACTACCGCGCGGTGGCCTCCGATTGCCGGTGCGATTGTGACACGAGCAGGCGATCGCGCGAGGATTGTCCGGAGGGCGACGAACCGCCTATACTCACGAGGTGTGCATGCCGGCCTTGAACGGGCTCTGCGCTGGCTCACCCGGCCTGCTGGCACGCATCATGGATGCCGATCCGGCATCCATGATGCCCGCCCCGCGCGAAGCGAGAGGCGCAGTGACGAGCCGCTGAGGAGGTGCGCGTTTGGAACAAGCTGTCCGCCGGAGCACGTCGACGCAGCCGCTCGATGACGTGCGCGAAGAGGTTCACCGCATCCTGGCCGCGGCCGAAGAGCGAGGCGTCGTTCTGCGCGCCCTCGGCGGCGTAGCTGTCTACTTTCACTGTCCGAGCGCCCAGCACCGGTTGCTCCAGCGGTCGTACCGGGATGCCGACCTTGCCGGCCTCTCGGCCCAGAAGCGAGCGATCGAGGCGCTCTTCGCCGACCTCGGCTATCTCGCCGATCGCGAGTTCAATGCGCTCCACGGCCACCAGCGCCTCTACTTCTGGGACCCGGTGAACCAGCGGCAGATCGACGTGTTCCTCGACATGCTGCGCATGAGCCACACGCTCGACCTGCGCGACCGGCTTACCCTCGATCGCCTCACCGTCCCGCTCGCCGACCTGCTCTTGAGCAAGCTTCAGATCTGGGAGATTAACGAGAAGGACCTCACCGACATCGTTGCCATCGTCCACGACCACCCGTTCGGCCACGGGGATGACGAGACGATCGATCTCGACCGGCTCCTCGACGTGCTGGCGGCGGACTGGGGCTGGTACCGCACGGCCAGGGAGAACGTCGAGCGCACGAAGGCGCTCCTCGCTCACCGCGACCTCGCGGCGGAGTTCGACGTGCTGGCGCGGCTCGATCAGTTCTGGCGCCAGGTCGAAGCGGCCCCCAAGAGCCGGGCCTGGAAGATGCGCGCCATGATCGGCGAGCGCAAGCGCTGGTACGAGCTGCCGGAAGAGGTCCGGCGCGACTGAGCGCCGGACGGGGAGCGAGCGGCAGGCGAAGGCGGGAAGGGACGGCGGGGCGTGGTGCGACTCTTTCGCCGAAATGAGCCGTCGAGCAGGTCGAAGCGGTTGGCGCTCTACTACACGAGCGACGTCCACGGCTCCGAGCGCTGCTTCCTCAAGTTCCTCAACGCGGCGAAGTTCTACGGCGTCGATACGCTGATCTTGGGCGGCGACCTCACCGGCAAGGTGCTCGTGCCGATCGTCGAGATCGATGGTCGCTGGGAGATGACCTTCCTGGGGCGGCACGAGGTGCTGGCCACGCCGTCCGATGTAGCCGAGGCGGAGAAGCGGATCCGCTTCAACGGCTTCTACCCGTACCGCTGCGACCAGCGGGAGCTGGCCCGCATGGAAGCCGATCCCCGGTATGCGAACGAAGTCTTCCGCCGCACCATGCGGGACGCGGTCGAGCGCTGGGTGCGGCTGGCTGAGGAGCGGCTGCGCGGCACCGGCGTGCGCTGCTTCATCATGCCGGGGAACGACGACGAGTTCGATATCGATGAGGCGCTGGCGCAGAGCGACCTCGTGATCAACCCGGATGGGCGTGTCCTCCAGCTCGATGGCTACCAGCTCCTGAGCCTGAGCTGGGCCAACCCGACGCCGTGGACCAGCCCGCGCGAGCTGCCGGAGGAGGAGCTGGCGGCTCGGATTGAGCGCCTCGCCCGCGAGCTGGATCCGAGCGTGCCGGCCATCTTCAACCTCCACTGCCCGCCCTACAACTCGACCCTCGACAGCGCACCCCAGCTCCGCGAGGACCTCTCGGTCGTGATGGTCGGTGGCCAGCCGAACATGGTGCCGGTGGGCAGCCGGGCGGTGCGCGCGGCGATCGAGCACTACCAGCCAGTGCTCAGTCTTCACGGCCACATTCACGAGTCGCGCGGCGCGGTGCGGATCGGCCGGACACTCTGCATCAACCCTGGTAGCGCCTACGGCGAGGGCGTGCTGCACGGCGCGCTCGTGGTGCTGGAGGGTGACCGGGTAGCGAGCTACCAGCTCGTGAGTGGTTGAGAGTAGCCAGATGGATGTCTACGACCTCTCGCACCCGATCGAGACCGGCATGCCCTTCTTCCCCGGCGACCCGGAGCCGCGCGTGCTCCCCGGGCGCGGGGCGCCGCCGTGGCAGGTGAGCGTGCTGGAGCTGGGCACGCACACCGGCACGCACATCGACGCGCCCAGCCATCGCTTCCCGGAGCGCCGCGCGATCGCCGACTTCCCGCCGGCGCACTTCGTGCGCCCCGGCGTGGTCGTCCCGGTGGCCGGGCTGGCGGAGGACGAGCCGATCGGGCCGGAGCGCCTGGAGCCGTTCCTCGCGCTCATCCAAGCCGGCGACGTGGTGGTCTTCGCGACCGGGTGGGAGCGCTACTGGGGCCATCCTCGCTACTTTCGCCATCCTTACCTGAGCGAGACCGTCGCCGCGCTCCTCATCGAAGCCAGCGTCGCCATCGTCGGGATCGACGCCCTCAACGTCGACTCGACCGCGCAGGGAACGTCCGGAGTCCACGAGCGGCTGCTCGGCGCCGACGTGCTGATCGTCGAGAACCTGCGCGGGCTGGATCAGCTTATGCCCGGACGGCGCTACGTCTTCAGCTTCCTGCC
>BEIC01000268.1 GCA_002898875.1 bacterium HR26 | reverse complement strand
GCCGGTCGCCGCGGCGTGATCGCCGGCTCGGTGATCGGCCGTTCCTCTTGTACCTCAGCAGCGCGCTCGGGCGAAACTCCAGGCGTCCCCGGGACCGGACCGGTCACCGGCCTCAGCTCGGGCTCCACAGCCGGCGGTGGAGGCGCGGCCGCGGGCGCGAGCGCGGGCACCGGTTTCCCCCAGCCCGTCAGATCGGTCCAGATGGCCCCGAGGGCGAGGACGGCGATCAGGAAGCTCAGGATCGCCGTCCACCAGGTAGCGATGCCGAACGGCAGCGGCAGCAACCGGACCAACACGACCAGGCTGGTGCCGATCAGCATCGCCAGCCAGAGCGGCAGGCGCCGGTCGGTTCGCCACGAGCCGGGCACCACGCCCCGCACCAGTGAGAGCCCGAGGAAGACCTGGCTCAGGTAGAGCGCGGCCAGGTAAATTCCGAGCAAGAGCAGCCCTGCGGGGAGACCGACCACCGTAATCAACAAGATGATCGCGAGGATCGGGACGGCGATCAGCAGGCCGATGCCCCAGAGCAGGCTGGGCAACGGTGCCTGGCGCAGCGTGTCGGCGATGGTGGCACTGCGGCGCGGCAGAAGCAGCACCAGCAGCGTACCGGCGACCAGCGCCCAGGCGAGCCGCAGGAGCAGGCTGCCGAGCCAGCCTAGTGCCCGCTCGGTGAACGAGCGCTCGCCGCCAGTTGCGGCCCCTGTCGGGGTAAAGCGCGTTTGACCCTGAATGCGCGCCCCGGGGTCGATGCTCGCCGCCTGCGGCGCGCGGTAGCTCAGGTCCCCACCGATGACAGCCTGCGGTCCGAGCGAGAGCTCATTGTCCAGATCCAGCACGACGTCTCCCCGTACCTCGCCCAGCAAGCGTACCTGGCCGGCGCTCCCGCGGAGGTCGCCGTCGATCCGGCCGGCCACCGTCGCTGTTCCGGCTCCCAGCACGAGATCGTTGGCGATCCTGCTCCCGGAGCCAACGGTCACGTCGCCACCAGCGGCTAGAACGTCCCAGCCGACCGGGGCGTCGATTGTGACCGTCCCCCCGGCGACCCGCACCGTGCCGCCCACCGGGCCGTTGATCGTCACCGTCCCGCCGGCCACCGTCACGTCACCATCGACCTGGCCGTTGACGGTCACCGTTCCTCCGGCGACCACGAGGCTGCGGGTGATGCGTCCGTCGATGGTGATCGTCCCGCTGAACGCGTAGACGTCGTCGTCGATGGTCTCCCCCTGCGCGATGCTCACCTGGCCGTTCGCGAGGAAGGTGGCGGCGCGCGCCGATAGGGGCCAGGCCAGCGTGCCCAGCGCGAGCAGGAGAGCAGCGATCGCGCGGGCGACCCTGGTACTGCTTCGCATGCTTCCGCTCCTCTCGACGAAGGTCGTTTGGTGTCGGAGTTGTTCCAAGTTCCTGCTTTCGGTCGCACTCACGATACCACGCTGGAATGGCTGCTGGCGGAAGAAGCGAGCGAACGGATGCCCACTGGATGCTATATCAGCCTCGAAGCCATCTTGAGGGTCGATCATACTCGACCACCCCGCTCTTCAGGCATCCCCCTCTCCCGAACCTTCGGGAGAGGGGGCAGGGGGGTGAGGGAAGCGTTAGCCAAGTTCGCTTGCATCGGGAGAAGGCTCGCGGTAGGGTTCTGGAGACTTCAGGGCATCGTGACCACGTACGGGCAACGGGGTGGAGCGCGAGGATGGCGGTCGATCACGATGACGAGGCGCGGCAGCACGTGGCCCGCCTGCTGGCAGACCTGAGCCGGCCGGAGGCCTATCCCTATCCGGTGGAGGCCGTCGACATCGAGGAGACGCACATCTCGATCGTCTTCCTGGCTGGCGACCTGGTCTACAAGGTCAAGAAGCCGGTCGACTTCGGCTTCCTGGACTTCACCACGCTGGAACTGCGGCACCATTTCTGCCAGGAGGAGGTGCGGCTCAACCGCAGGCTCACACGGGATGTCTACCTGGGCGTGGTGCCGGTGGTCGAGGTCGGCGGCCAGCTCCAGTTCTACGGTGACGGCCCGGTCGTCGAGTACGCGGTCAAGATGCGCCGGTTGCCTGATGATCGGATGCTGCTGCGGATGCTCGGGCGCGGCGAGTTGGACGAGCCGGTGCTGGCCGCGCTCGCCGATCGCTTGACGCGCTTCTACCGCGAGGAGGCGGCGACCGGGCCGGGGGTGGACGAGTGGGGAACGCCGGAGGCAGTCTGGCACAACATCCGCGAGAACCTGGATCAGACCGCCCCCTATGCCGGCGACATCATCGCGCCGGTACAGCTTCGCTGGATTGAGGACGCCTCGTCGAACTTCCTCTGGAGCCAGGCCGACCTCTTCGGCCGCCGGGTGGCCGGCGGCCGAGTCCGGGAGGGGCACGGCGACCTGCACCTGGCGCACGTGTTCGTCGAGCGGCCGGAACCGGATGGCCTGCAGATCGTGGACTGCATCGAGTTCAACCCGCGGCTCCGGTGCGGCGATATCGCGGTGGATGTCGCTTTTCTCTCGATGGACCTCGATCACCACGGTCGCTCGGACCTGGCCGCGCGCTTCGTCGCGCTGCTCGCCGAGCGGCTGGCAGACGACGATCTGGCCCGGCTGGTTCACTTCTTCTCCGTCTACCGGGCGCACGTTCGGGCCAAGGTCAACTGCTTTCGCACCGATGAGCTGGCGCCGGAGCTACCCGAATACCTCGCGGTGCGCACGCAGGCCGAGCGCTACATCGATCTGGCGACGTCGTACATCGTCGAGCCGGCGCGCCCGACGCTGTTTCTGGTCGGCGGGCTCGCCGGCACGGGCAAGAGCGTGCTCTCGCGGCGGCTGGCTCGCGCGCTGGGTGCGCGGCTGGCGTCCTCCGATGTGATCCGCAAGGAGCTGGCTGGACGGCCGCTGGAGAGCCGCAACCCGGTCCCGTTCGGTGAGGGGATCTATGGGCCGGAGCTGACGAGGGCGACCTACGAGACCCTGCTGGCGCGCGCCGATGAGGCACTCGGCCAGGGGCGCTCGATCGTGCTCGATGCGACCTTCCTGGATCCCCACTGGCGGGAACGAGCGCGCGACCTGGCGCAGTCGCGCGGCGCTGATCTCTTGCTGATCGAGTGCCGCTGCCCGCCGGAGGTCGTCCACCATCGCCTGCTGTACCGTGCCCAGGAGCCGGGCCAGGTCAGCGAGGCCACCTGGGCGATCTATCAGGAGCAGCGTGCCCGCTATGGCGAGACGTTCGCTGAAGTGGCTGGGCTACCGCACGTCGTCGTCGATACCGACCGGCCCTCGGCCCAGGTGCTGGAGGACGTGCTCTGCCGGCTTTCCCTCCGCCGGCGG